>JAIPBM010000011.1 GCA_021739695.1 Flavobacteriales bacterium
CCTGAACAAGGAAAAAAAGAAACCCGAGAAGAGAAGAACCGATGAAGGAATTTGAGCTAACCTCACCCTCAGTCCGCTCTACTTGGGAGATGGGTGACTAGGTAGTTAGCCATTAGGCTATATCTGATGACGAGTAGGTCAAGAACTTTCGTGAACGAAGAGATTGCTTCGTCCAACGTTTACCGTTTCGGATTTTACTTCTGCATGGCCGTTTTCCAATCTTCTGGAATGGCAACTGATGCATTTGTCTCATAATCGAAGGCTACAATGATGTTGGTGCCTTTTGCCGCAGGACGCTCGCCTTTTTTGTCGGTTTTGGTGATGAGGCATTCGAGCACTACGCTCTTCCCTCCTATTTTAGCGGCACGCATGTAGACCTTTACCTTGTCGCCAAGGAACACTGGCTCCATATAATCGATGGAGACATGGGCGAGGATGAAGCCGATTTTTTTCCAATCTATTTCGGGTAGTACGGCATCTGTAAACGCCATTCTTCCCAACTCCATCCAACTCAGATACACTGCGTTGTTTACATGTCCGAGGGCATCGGTGTCTCTAAATCGTAGCTGCGCCTCTACCGTTGCTTGAAATTCTTCCATTTTGATCGTTCGTTCTGTCTGATTGCTGTTATTAAAATCCCCCGCCTCTATCGATCCGCAAGCTCCACTTTAGAGCCACCCCCTTTTAAAGAGGGAAGGGCTCTTCACGTTTTGAATACGTGCGGCCCGATCGTTGAACTTTCGGATTTATCTGGTTGATGGATTTTAATATGCGAATAGCGGTCGTCCGCTCATCATTTCGTGTACTTCCTTTTTCACTTCGGCAATCACTGCTTCATTTTCTGAATTGGTGATCACGCGGTCCATCAGGTCAACAATGGTTTTCACTTCTTGTTCTTTAAGACCACGAGTTGTGATAGCTGGTGTTCCAACTCGGATACCTGAACTGATCATTGGTGGCTGATCATCGAACGGAACCATGTTCTTATTGACGGTGATTTCGGCCTTGCCCAAAGCTGCATCGGCATCTTTTCCTGTGACGCCTTTAGAGCGTAGATCGATAAGCATGGAATGGTTGTCTGTGCCGCCAGAAATGATCTTGTAACCACGGTCCATAAATTCTGCGGCCATCGCTTTTGCGTTCTTCACCATTTGCACGCAGTATTCCAAGTATTCGTCTGAAAGAGCTTCTCCGAATGCCACCGCTTTTGCAGCAATTACGTGCTCTAACGGACCACCTTGCATTCCTGGGAACACCGCACTATTAATGAGCATGCTCATTTTCTTGACGGTTCCTTTCTGTGTGGTCAAACCCCAAGGATTATCGAAATTCTTTCCGATCATGATCATACCTCCACGCGGACCACGAAGCGTTTTGTGCGTGGTAGTGGTAACGATGTGGCAATCTTCCATTGGATCAGTCAACAAACCTCTTGCAATCAATCCTGATGGATGCGAAATATCGGCCATAAGCAATGCTCCTACTTCATCGGCAATCTGACGCATGCGCTTGTAATCCCAGTCGCGGCTGTAAGCAGATGCACCAGCGATGATCATTTTCGGCTTGCATTTTTTGGCCGTTACCTCCATGGCATCGTAATCGACCGTTCCTGTTTCGCGACCAACACCATAGAAATTCGCTTTATAAAGAATGCCGCTATAGTTGACCGGTGAACCGTGGGTCAGGTGTCCGCCATGCGAAAGATCGAAGCCAAGAATATCATCTCCAGGCTTTAGACAGGCCAAGGCCACGGCCGAATTGGCAGATGCGCCAGAATGCGGCTGAACGTTCACGAACTCGCAATTGAAAAGTGTTTTAGCACGTTCTCTTGCAAAGTCTTCTACTTGATCTACAAACTCGCAACCTCCGTAATATCTAGCTCCCGGAAGTCCTTCTGCATACTTGTTGGTAAGCACAGAACCTTGCGCTTCCATCACTTGCGGACTGACAAAATTCTCTGAAGCGATCAGCTCCACTCCTTCCAATTGTCGGTGATTTTCCTTCTCGATGAGGTCAAATATTTCTTGGTCGCGTTGCATAAAATGTTGGTTTTTCTGTATGACTTAGTGGGCAATCGTAAGCGTCAAATGTACCTAGCGAGGTAGAAATTCGAAGCACGAAATGAAGAAATTCGAAACGGGTTTTGAACATGCACTTCTTGAAATCCCAAATGAGAAAATTCGAATAATTGAAAGCCGAAATTCGAAACCGAAATGTGTGAAGCACCAAATTCGAAATCAAGAAATTCGAAAAAGGGAAATTCGAAATTCGAAACGGTGATGTGTGAAGCACGAAATTCGAAATCAAGAAATTCGAAAAGGGAAATTCGAAACGGTGATGTGTGAAGCACCAAATTCGAAACAAGGAAACTCGAAACCGAAATGTGTGAAGCACGAAAGTCGAAGTGAAGACGAAAAGTTTAAATTCGAAACGTGACTGGCGAGAAGAAATACGATTTAGAAGACAGAACCCTAGAGTTTGCGAAACGAGTTAGGAGGTTTATTCGAGAATTGAAGATGGATGTTCCTAACCGCGAAGACGGGAAACAACTGGTCCGTTCATCGGGATCTATTGGCGCAAACTACCGAGAAGCTAATGATGGATTGAGCAAGAAAGATTTTATCTATCGAATCAAGATCTGTCGGAAGGAAGCAAAAGAATCGTGTTACTGGCTCCATCTGCTTGACACGCTCGGAAATCAAATTATGGAAAATTCCAGAACTGAATTACTTCAAGAAGCGAATGAACTTATGCTGATTTTCGGTTCAATTCTGAGAAAGTCTGAATAGAACCGTGTTTCGAATTTTAATTATTCGAATTTCGTGCTTCTTCTATTGTTTCGAATTTCCATCTTAGGATTTCGTGCTTTATACTTCAAATGTCGTGCTTAATGAAAAACAGAATAACCGAACTCTTTCAAATTGAATATCCCATCATTCAGGCAGGCATGATCTGGTGCAGCGGCTGGCGATTGGCAAGTGCCGTGAGCAATGCTGGAGGCCTCGGAATCATTGGTGCAGGGTCCATGTATCCAGATGTGTTGCGGGAGCACATTCAAAAGTGCAAAGCCGCAACCGACAAACCGTTTGCTGTTAATATCCCGTTGCTTTATCCGGATATCGACAAACACATTCAGATCATTATTGAAGAGAAAGTTCCCATCGTTTTTTCATCCGCTGGAAGCGCTAAAAAATGGACGCCTTTGTTGAAAGAGCACGGAATAATCGTGGTACATGTAGTGGCCAGTTCTGCCTTGGCGAAGAAGGTGGAAGATGCTGGTTGCGATGCCGTGGTGGCAGAAGGATTTGAAGCAGGTGGGCACAATGGGCGAGAAGAAACAACCACAATGGTTCTGATTCCGCAAGCGGTGAATGCCGTAAAAATCCCAGTGATAGCTGCCGGTGGAATTGGCACTGGAAGAACCATGGCCGCGGCATTTGCTTTGGGGGCAGAAGGCGTGCAGATAGGAAGCCGATTTGTGGCTTCGCCCGAAAGTTCAGCACACGAATATTTCAAGCAAGCGATAATTGAAGCCAAAGAAGGCGACACCAAATTGAGCATGAAAAAATTGGTTCCTGTGCGTTTGCTGAGGAACAAGTTCTTTGAAGAAGTTCAAACGCTCGAAAACCGTGGTGCTGAAGGTGACGAACTATTGGAATTGCTTGGACGAGCGCGCGCCAAAAGAGGCATGTTTGAAGGCGATATGGAAGAAGGCGAATTGGAGATCGGGCAGATTTCAGGCTACATTGATGCCATGAAACCAGCTGGTGACATCGTGAAGGAAATTGTGGGAGAATTCAACTACGCGTGCGAACAATTAGGAGGCCTTCGGCTTTAGATAGAGAATAGAAAAACCAGTAATGGCGTATGACCATACGCCCCTACATAACGAGACAAAATGAAACAACTGACATTCAGAAACGGAGACAAACTCGACATTCTCGGACTTGGAACTTGGAAATCTAAACCTGGTGAAGTTTACACAGCCATCCGCGAAGCGATCAAAATCGGATACCGCCATTTCGATTGTGCCTTCATTTATATGAATGAAAAGGAGATCGGGCAGGCTTTTGCCGATGCGTTCAAAGATGGTGACGTGAAACGGGAGGATGTGTGGATCACTTCGAAGCTTTGGAACAACTCTCATGCTCAAGAAGATGTGATTCCGACCTTGAAGAACACGCTTACCGACCTTCAGCTCGATTACCTCGACCTATACTTGGTGCATTGGCCGCACGCGTTCAAGAAAGAATTTGTTGGAGCGAGTTCGCTAGAAGAAGTGCATGTGGCAGACACGCTTCCGCATATTGAAACATGGCGAGGAATGGAAGCGGCAGTAGCGCAAGGCTTGGCCAAACATATTGGCGTTTGCAATTTCAATAAGCACAAACTGAAAGCGCTTTCGGAGCAAGCAACCATAGTTCCTGAAATGAACCAAGTGGAATTGCACCCAATGCTTCATCAAACGAATCTGTTGGATTTCTGTAAGAAGAATGGAACACACGTTACGGCCTATTCCCCGCTTGGATCGCCTGATAGAAGTGCAGGAATGAAAGCGGCCGATGAACCGAACTTGTTTGAAATTCCTACAATCGTTGAATTGGCTGAAAAGCACAATTGTTCTCCCGCTCAGATCATGATCGCATGGGCCATGGAACGCGGAACGGCCGTCATTCCAAAATCGGTGAATGCTGGAAGATTGAAGCAGAATTTTGAATCTAAGGAAATCCAACTTTCAGCAGAAGACATGGCCAAAATGACTGCATTGGATAAAGGCTATCGCTTTGTGAAAGGACAGTTTTGGGCCTTTCCAACAAGTGGTTACACGGTAGAATGGCTTTGGGATAAATGAGTCTTAAGACGTCAGATTTCAGATGGTAAAGTCTGTTGCCTGATATCTCTCATCTGATATCTAGTTAAAAACCTTCGTTCGATTATGTTTCTTTGGGGCATGAAAAATCTCGTCACCCTTTTTTCCTTTTTCGTTTTCTCTTCTTCCCTTTTCGCTCAAGGAAATATCATGCTGATGCCCTTTGAACCATTGATGAACGCCACTTGGAAGGCTGAAGGAAAATGGAGCGATGGAAAACCTTTCAAGCAGGAAATCGAATACAAATGGAGCGATGGTGAAGAAACTGTGGAAATGAAAACCATGAGTTATTTGGACTCGACTTTCAAAGAATTCGGTCACTTTTCAGATGGTGTTCACACTTGGGACACGACTTCCAATTCCATCCAATTCCGTATTCAAGATGTGAACGGGAAGGTGATAGAAGGCTCTATTATGACCAAGCAGAAAACAATCATGTACAATTATGCCATCGAATCTGAAAACGGCATGAAAACCTACATGACCGATGCGCTTATCTGGATCAAACCAGACAAGTACATGTACAAAGTGGGCACCATGAAGGATGATGAGTGGGAAGCTATTTATCTAGAAACGTACTTCTTTAAGAAATCAATCGATTAATCAGATTTTGATTCAAAATCCTTTAAAGAGGTACCGTCTTTCTGTTTCCACTCAGTGAGCCCATTTGCATTTCTTCCCAAAACGAGGCAGGCTGCTGCTGAAGGACTGCTGAACACATAATCCTCCTGTAGGAATAATCGTCCGTCTTTGTTTCCTACGGAGGAAGAATTTACAATTCGATTTCTCTGATCATCAATGCTTTTCGTGATTGAAGGAACAGTTGAATTGGCAATTTCAGAACCTTCGAATACCACAAATCCATCAGATGTTGGCTCTCCGCTTGCATTGGCCCCTCTGGGCGCCTTGATGTGAAACGCGCCTTTTGATTTCTTCCCGACCGGGGTTTCTCTTTTGTCCTCGAAAACTTTATGACCTAGGGTGTTCACCAGGATTTTAACGTTACTAATGAACTCCTCCATCTCCGAAGTATCTGATTCTGATATAGATGATTGAGTTGGAATTGTATTGTTGTCAATTTGATATCGATTGACTTTCGTGGCTATTGTATGAAGTCGGTTTTCGAGATACTTGACGTGCGCCTTGTTTAAATTTTCGTCCTTACTAACGAAGACGATTGCTTCATTCCAAAATTCTTTTTGAGTGAGGTGTTGTCCGAGGCGCTTTAAAACAGTCTCGGCTTCTCCAATGTAAACCTTATCCAAACCGGATTCATCCTTGCCAAAAAGAAGATATATTCCGGTATTGAGAAGATCAGGACGGTCGGAACATTCTTTAATCTTAATACGAGGAATTTTGTAAGCTTTTCCTGTCCAGTTTGATAGTTCGCATGTCATCCGGCCATTCGGTTCTCCATCAATCAAGAATAGCTTTATCGTTTTTCCAAATCCCATTTCGTTTGAATAATTGTTGGGTTAAAACTAAGAGATCACAATCCCAACCGGACAATGATCCGATCCTTCCACTTCGTTCAGAATGAAAGCATCTTTTACTCGCGGAGCAAAGCTTTTGGAGACCAAAAAATAATCGATCCTCCAGCCCACGTTATTCTTTCTTGCTCCAGCGCGATAGCTCCACCAGCTGTATTTCTCGGTTTCGGGATTGAGGTGTCGGAATGTGTCAACCAATCCTGAATTGATGTAATTGTCGATGCCATCGATCTCTTCCTGCATGTATCCAGCGCTCTTGTTGTAATTGGCCTTGTCGTTTTTCAGGTCGATGCCGCGATGTGCCACATTCAGATCACCACAGAAAACCACTGGCTTTTTCTCTTCCAGTCCTTTTATATAGGAAAGAAGCGCTGCATCCCACGTTTGACGATAAGGCAAACGCGCCAATTCGCTTCCCGAATTCGGCACATATACATTGAGAAAATAGAATTCTTCGAACTCGCAGGTAATGGCGCGACCTTGATCATCGTGTTCTGGAATACCGATTCCGTATGCCACGCTCAACGGCTCTTTTTTGGTGATGACAGCCGTACCTGAATAACCCAATTTCTGAGCAGAAAAGGCATATATATGATAATCCAAACCGAAGAGCACTTCGCGCACTTGCGCTTCTGTCGATTTGATTTCTTGGAATCCCATGATGTCGGGATTCATTTCCTGAATGCTTTCCAGCAGGCCTTTTTTAGCCGCTGCGCGAATTCCGTTTACGTTGAAAGAGATGAGTTTCATAAATGACAATTTGCCGCAAGATGCTAAATCATGTGCAAGTTTTAGGCTTGATCAACTCAATTTTAATCCTGATCTTGGGCGCCCATGGCGATAAGGGTTGTAGAGCTTTTTGCAGGTGTTGGTGGTTTCCGTTTGGGCTTGGAACGCGCCAGTCCTGAATTTGATGTTGTGTGGAGCAATCAGTTTGAGCCAAGCTCTAAAATTCAGCACGCGAGCAGGGTTTACGAAGCACGGTTTCCGCATGCCAATCATTGCAATCAGGATATTTCTAGCGTTCCAACCAAGGAAATTCCTGACCACGACCTCTTGGTTGGAGGTTTCCCTTGTCAGGATTATTCGGTGGCTTCTACACTGAAGCTTTCAGGCGGATTGATCGGCAAGAAAGGCGTGCTGTGGTGGCAGATCTTTCGCATCCTAAAAGAGAAAGAAAAGCATGCGCCCAAGTTTCTGATGTTGGAAAATGTGGATCGTTTACTGAAATCGCCTGTGGCGCAGCGAGGCCGCGATTTTGCTGTGATGCTTTCGAGTTTGAATCAACTTGGCTATGCGGTTGAATGGCGCGTGATCAACGCTGCCGATTATGGCATGCCGCAGCGCAGAAGACGCATTTTCCTGCTTGGGTACAAAAAAGGAACGGCTGCTTTCAATCAGCTTTCGAAACTGAAAAATCCTGAAAGTTGGATTTTGGAGCAAGGCTTATTTGCAGACTCCTTTCCTGTTATGGCTGATGGAAAAGTGACAAGTGACAACCTGGAAAGCGACCTTGTAGCGCTTAGCGAATCTTTTAACAAAGGCAAGAAACTGAGTCCGTTCTTCAATTCGGGATTCATGATAAATGGTAAGTTCTATACCATGAAAACAAAAGCGAATGCTGATGAGCAAGAAGTCCAGTTGAAAGACATCATTCTTCCTCTGGATGAAGTGCCTGAAGCATTCATCATCGATGAATCTGAGCTTGAGAAATGGAAATATCAGAAAGGCGCGAAGAGCGAACAGAAATTCAGCAAGGCGGGAAATTACCACTACAACTATGCGGAAGGCGCCATGGTTTTTCCCGATCCATTGGACAGACCATCTCGCACCATCATTACGGGAGAAGGCGGTAATTCGGCTTCGCGTTTCAAACATGTGATCTTTCAGGATGGCGTATACCGCAGACTGACACCCGTGGAATTGGAACGCCTGAATCAATTTCCGGACGACCACACGAAACTGAAAGGCACCACCGATGCCAGACGCGCCTTTTTTATGGGCAATGCCTTGGTGGTTGGTATCGTAGAAAGATTGGGCAAGGCCATTGCCAAACAAAACAAGGCGTGATAATCTGATAGGATTATTGGAAACCTAAGGGTTATCAGTCCAATCATTAACGTTTCCTCAATGTTATAAACAATGATTCATTTGGATCTTGGGTAGTCTTTCTATCAGAACAAACTTCTACTGTTAGAAACTAATTTCCAGCGAAATATCAGAAACTTAAACCATCGACATTTTTGTTCTGTTGGTCGTCTATTAATAACATCTGATTGACGTTTAACACCAACTGTTCTTATATTTTCGTTGGATACTATTCGCTTTGGAACTCCAAAACAACACGATCAATATGCTCAGCGCCATCTGGTCTTCAACGGCCTTCCGTTCCTTCAGCAGAATAGCATCGTTTCTCATTGTCCTATATACATTAACGGCACATTCGACTGCTTTTGGACAAGCAACATTACCTGTTTCAAGAACTACCTGGACTGGAGCTGAACCAACGGGTTGGACAGAAAACGGCACAGTTGACAGGACTTCCTCGTTTGCTTGCTCAGGAAGTAATGGATCCACTTTTAACAGTACAGGTGACAAAACGACTATCAATTTCTCTTCAGCACCGGATGAATTGGTATTTAAATTGAAGAAAGCCAGCATGAGTGGCGCCTCCAGTATGTTGGTAGAACGCTCTGACAACGGTTCGGTATGGACGACTATTGGAACGTTCGGAACTGCAAGTGGAGCTACAGCAATCTCAGATTGTGCAGACATTTCGATTTCATTGACATCAGCAACAAGATATGTGCGTTGGACTTACACAAAAGCAACCGGCAATTGCGATTTTGATGATGTTTCCATTTCCGCTGCCACAGTGGCTCCAACCATCGTTCTTTCATCTCCATCGCAAACAGGTGTAGCAAACATCGCTCAAAGTTCGACAGACAATATTCTATCCCATTTTCAAGCAGAAGTAACTGTGGCAGACGCTACACTCAATTCGCTTGCGTTCACAACAACCGGTACATACGGAGCTTCCGATCTAACTGGAACATTTAAACTTTATTATGGAACTTCAAGCGTATTCGGTTCTGCTTCAAGCATAGCAACTGTCGCAGTTGGCGCTGCAGGCACTTACACTTTTTCAAGCCTTTCGCAAGCGATCAGTAGCGGTAATACTGGATACTTTTGGATTGTTGCTGATGCTTCTGGCACCTCAGGTGGCAACAGAACTTTGACTATTTCCGCTAATCCAACGCTGAGCTTTGCTTCGGGCAGCGTATCAGGAACCATAGACGTTGGTGGAACTAAGACCTTCGTCATTCCGTCATCGCCAACCTTATCTACTACATCCATTACGGCATTTGGCACGCAGTGCATTGGAGGCACTTATGGTCCCAACTCATTCGATATTTCGGGAACAAATCTCACCTCGGCTGATATAACCGTTGCAGCCTTGAGTGGATACACATTCAGCACCACAACCGGTGGAACTTACACGCCAACACTTACACTTACACAAGCTGGCGGCACGTATTCGCAGACCGTTTATGTGAAATTCTCGCCTGTTGCTGCTAGCGTATACAACGGCAATATCACCGTGGGCGGTGGCGGTGCTTCAGATGTAGATGCTGCAGCCTCTGGCACAGGAACCTACGGAACACCGGCCGTTACAACCGTAACTGCAACAGGCGTTACCATCATCTCGGCATCAAGCGGTGGAAACACCATCAGTACCAGCTGCGGCACCATTACAGATAAAGGCGTGGTTTGGGGCGCATCGGCCAATCCGACCATTATATCCAATTTGGGAATAACCAGCGATGGAACAGGAACAGGAAGCTACACAAGCAGTATCACCGGACTAAGTGCCGCTACCTCCTATCATTATCGTGCGTACGTAACCAATAGCAATGGCATAACCAGCTATGGTGCTGATCTTACTTTCGTTACTCCAACACCTACCCTTTCGGCAGGTTCGCTCACGGCTTTTGGAGCGCAATGTCCTAATGTGACCTACGGTCCAAACTCATTCACCATCACAGGTACAAACCTCAGTGCAGCCAACGTGACTGTTGCTTCATTAACGGGTTATACTTTCAGCACAACAAGTGGAGGAACTTATACGCCTTCCCTATCGCTTACACAAGCTGGCGGTGCGTATTCTCAGGCCATTTATGTGAAGTTTACACCAACAGCAGCTACTACTTACAATGGTAATATTGTAGTTGGAGGCGGTGGGGCATCAAACATCAACGTGGCTGCATCTGGCAGCGGACAGACAACCGTTCCGACCGGACTTTCCATATCATGCAACAACGGCACAGCAACTGCCACTTGGAGCAATCCTGCCTGTTATGATGAGTTGATGCTGGTAGTTTCGGCAGCATCTTTCACTGCGGCCATGCCTTCTGGCGATGGTTCGGCCTACACAGCAAACTCGGCCTTTGGTTCGGGAACTGTCTTTGATGCTGGAAGAGTGGTTTACAAAAGCACAGGCGCGGCCAGCGGAACGATCACAGGACTAACCAACGGAACTGCTTATAACTTCAAGTTGTTTGCGCGCAAAGGATCTTCGTGGTCTGTGGCAGCTACAGTAGAAACCTGCACACCAGAAAACATCTGCGAAACGGAAGATATGGATGGTGGAAATGTGGGCAGTGGCTCTTACTGGAATTCATCTTATTCCAAATATTCAGGAGCTGTCGTTTACAGTTGGACAAACGCCATCAAGGAAACCTCCACGGCTTACACACACAATTCATCCACCTTCGCTATTCGATTACGTGATGTTGCTGGGTCTTCGTTCACTGCTAAACTGACCGATGGCGGCATGGGCATATTTTCGGCCTATGTTAGAAGATGGAATAGTACTCCTGACCCTAATTATACCGTAGAATATTCTACCAATAATGGTGGAGCTTGGACAGCAGTGACGACCATAAACAATGCTTGGCTTGGCAATAGCGATGCTTACAAGGAATTGACCTTTTCTGTGAATGCGTACAGCGCCCCGGCAAACAGTGCCGATGATATTCTTGTAAGATTTACGAACGTGAGTGGCGAGCGTCTCATAATTGACGATGTGATGTGGAGTTGCTACGCAGCTAACCCTGTCGTTTCGTTGGGAATCAGCCCGTCTTCTGGAACGGAAACGGCAGAAACCACCGTTAGACTTACCGCTACGGCAGATGCTGCTGTGAGCGGAGATCAATCAGTGAATGTGATCATAACCGCAGGCGGAACTGATACCGATTTTTATAATGGTGCCGATTTCAGTGGAACGGTGAGCATCACCATTCTGGATGGACAGACCTCAGGATACATCGAATTCGATATTAAAGATGATTCGGACATTGAAGGCGATGAGACCGTAACGTTCTCTTTAACAGGTCCTTCAGCAGGTGTCAACTTGGATGTTCCTGCCAATATTTCTGTAGATCTTGACATTACGGATAATGACAATATCACCTCTTACGAAAGTGCGGTTGTTGAACAAGGCGGTGAGATAGCCACCATTTCATCTTTGACCACTGGTTCTATAGCAAACGTTTCTAGTGGTGTACAGGTTTGGAAATTCCGATTGTATGATGGCGATGGATCAGGCAGTGATGTGGATGATCTTCCGACCATTTATTCAGGTTGGACCATTCGAGCTTCTGCCGGAAACGAAGTTCCAGATTGGGATTTGGCCATTGGCGATCTTGCGTTCTTCAATGGTTCAACAGAATTATCAGCTGGTGGCGTATTGATCAGTGGTTCTTCCATCACCTTTTCCTTTCCATCACCTGTCAACTACATTAGTGTAACAGATAATGGCTATGTGGAAATTGACATGCGCCTTACACTTCAGTCATCGCTTCCATTGGGTTCTGATGGTCAGCATTTCGGATTCAGTATTGACGATGCAGATGTGTACGTGGATTCTGACCTATTGGCATCATCGCAATTGGGAACGTTTACCGAAACAAGTGATGCTACAAAGAATGAGATATCGGTAGTTGGAACGTTACAGTTCATCAATGCACCGGCTGGCGTTACGTTGGGAACAAATTTCAGCGCCACGGTCAGTGTAGTTGATGCAAACGGCAATATTGATGCTGATGTGACGAATTCCATCACATTGTCGCTCACGAGCGGTTCTGGCACGCTTACAGGTGTTCCGGTCACTGCCAGTTTGGTTGGTGGCACCTACACCTTTTCTGGACTGAATCACGATACGGAAGAAACCATTGAGATCACAGCACATGATAACGGAAGTGTCTATGCAGATCTATCGGTATCCATCATAGTCAGTATTGAACCACATCAACTATTCGATGATTTCAATCGGGCAAACAATGCAGTTGTTGGAGTTCCGAGCAGCGAAACGGTTACCGCTTATTCGGAAGTAGGTACTGGTAATGGAACACGAACAAGGATTGAGGATAACCAATTGCTATTGACGAACTGCGATAACGGTTCGGCCACAGGAGGAACCAACGGCATGGAGCGCGTGATGTTCAACGTGGAGAGTCGCTACGAGACCATTTACGATAATACCGCAACAGATATGGAGTGGGTATTCAACATCAATCAGAGTAGACCCAGCCCATCAGGTCTTGGTACTGGAACGAACAACACCTATGCGGCAGCAGTTATCTTGGGCTCAAGCCATGAAGATGTATATGACCCATCTGCATTAGGATACGCGGTGATCATCGGGCATCCAGGCGCTACACCTGATTATGTTAAACTAATCCGTTTTGCAGGAGGACTTGGCTTAGATGCCAATACAACGGATGTTGCTCTGTCTACAGAATCCAATGCAGACAATCATTTCAGTGTGAAGGTCATCTATTCTTCTTGCAGTGGTGAATGGTCCATATCCGTCAGGGATGACGGAGGCAGTTTCGCAGATCCAAATGTTGGAAGTTTGGGAACTCCAGTTACCGCCATTGACCAAACCCACGTTTTAGAAGATCTGAAATATTTTGGATACGTCTGGAAGCACGGTACCAGTTGTACTGAAACTGCCACCTTCGATAACGTAAGTATTCCAAACTCAGTATCAGGAACACCCACATCCAGCAATAAGATCTGGAACGGTTCGGCCAATAGTGATTGGCACGTTGGAGAAAACTGGGGTCCTTGCACTGGAATCCCCACACTTTCTGATAATGTGACTATTCCTAATACCACAAACAAACCTCACATTTATACAGGTCTACTGGGTCTGTGCAATACAATTAGTGTACAGACTGATCTAGGTGCAAAATTGTACATAGACGGCACTGGAAAATTAAAGGTTCACCTACCTTAGAACAGCAATAAAGATGGATTACATAGCCAATAGAACAGCAATGAAAAATGTTTTCAAACCGTGGATAGCACTTGCGTGCACTTGCATTTTGACCGCAAATGCATTAGACCTGAAGGCGCAATCGGTCGGAATTGCCAATACCAGTATTGTGCCTGACGCCCAGTCCATCTTGGACATTCAGAGCACTACAAAAGGAATTCTGATTCCTCGAATGCTTACAACGGAAAGAGTGGCCATTTCGCCTACCAATGGCTCAGACCTTGGTCTGTTGGTATATGATACCGATTTTGGTTCTTACTGGTACTGGAATGGTACTGCATGGCAAGAGATTCCAAACAGCGGAAGTCTTCCATCTGGTGGTGATTTCATTGTGAATGGAACTGCGCTTCAGACAAGTGCCAATTTCAACATAGATGGAAATGGAACCTTATCTGACCTTTTCTTAACGGGAGGAGACATTGAATCTTCGGGAATTCTTCGAATTGGATCTACAACGGATGTAAGAGTGAGACTAGATACAGATGGAAACGGTTCTCAAGAATTTCAGATAACGAACGATGGTGGCTCAACACCTGTTTTCACCGTTTCGGAAGTTGGAAACCTGATTGCAGAAGGTCGAGGACAGTTTAACGGAAACCTTACGCTGATCGGAGCCAATCGCAACCTAGTTGCAGGAGATAATTTTAGAGTTGCTGGAACTTCGGGTATAGATGTGGTGATTGATAGCGACAATACTTCTACCAACGCAGCGTACAGAATTCAGAAAGACGGCTCTACAAATCTGTTTGAAATTCAGGAAGATGGAGATATTTTCTTCTCAGACCTTGTAGGCGTTGGAACGAATCTTCTTCAAAGTGATGCTGCAGGGCAAATGACACGATCAACTACAGATGCTGCCACGCTTATCTCAGGAACAGGAACTGCTACTCAGATCGCCTATTTTAATGCTACTCAGACCATTACAAGCGAAGCAGCTCTTTTTTGGGATGCAACCAATGATCGACTCGGTGTTGGAACTGCTTCTCCAGCAGCCAAGCTGAACATAGATGCCGCTTCGGGCGATTTGTTTCTTGTAGCACAAGGAGGGGCACAACGAATGCTGATCGATGGTAGCGGAAACACAACGATCACTGGTAAATTCAATTCAAACGGAATTGAAGAAACATCTGATCTCCGATTCAAAACCAACATCACTGATCTATCAAGTTCATTGGAAAAAATCACCCAATTGCGAGGAGTAACCTACAATTGGAAAGTGGCGGAGTTTCCAGAACGCGCTTTCAACGATAGAACAGAGATCGGTGTGATTGCTCAGGAAGTTGAGAAGATCTTCCCTGAGTTGGTAAGCACAGATGTCAACGGCTATAAGTCTGTTCAATATAGCCACATGGTTCCAGTACTGTTAGAGGCGATCAAGGAACAACAGTCCATCATCAATTCGCTGACATCAGAAGTTGGTGGTCTTCGTTCGGAATTTGTGAGTTTGAAGAGCTTGATCGAAACTCAGTTAGAATCTGCCAACAAATAATCAGAGAAATACAGGTGTAGGTTCATCTCTCCGCAACCAACCCGTAATGCTGAATCGCGTGCGATTGGTTGTGAGTACTTCGTGTGGCACCAGATCACTTCTGAAACACACCAAGCGCCCGATTATGGGCTGAATATCTACGAATTCATCGCCCTCGTACACGCGTAATTGTCCACCATCTTCTGCTTTCCAATCTACGTTCAAATAAAGAATGACGGAGAAGATGCGGTTGTTCGTTTCGCGGAATTGATCAATATGTCTGGTGTAAAAGCTACCGACCGGATAAGTAGCCAAATGGCATTCGAACCAAGGCAAGGAAATTCGGAAGTAATTAGATAAATGCTCGCGAAGCTGCTCAAGGAAAATGAAATATTCTGTTTGGGCAGAAGTGAGATTTTCCTTTTCCAACCACTTGATCTTATCGCCACGCACCTCTTTTATGCGTTGAACAGCTACGCCTCTTCCTACATGAGCAGGCTCAAAATCGCCCTCATTCAGCAATTGCCTTGCATCAGATAAAAGTTCTTTCAGTACGAATTCAGGAAGAATATCGTCTACAATCGCGATTGCGTGCCGATCAAGCTGTTCGGCAATCAGCTTAACAGTGTTAATCACGCGCTTGGCTTAAGAAGTGCACGAATGTACGCGCGAATCACGATTCAAAAACCTGATTATATTGCACGTTCAAAATCTTAAAACATGAAATCAATTTTCCAATTCGCGCTATTCCTTCTGCCTGTTTTCGCCATCACTTCTTGCAACTCGAATGATGATGACAATAACTCATTTAGCATCAATGATCTGAGCGGAACTTACACAGGCGCCATGAATGTTACTACTCCCGATTTTACCAACGCACAATACAACGTGGTGGTAACAAAGGTGGGTTCAACATCCGTTAAGATCACTCCTTCTGGTTCGGCAGGTTCTGAATGGACAGCCACGCTTACCAATGTACTTGGAGTCTACACTTGCTTGAGCTGTGCACTGAACAACCAGATTACCTTCACCAACGTGAGTGGTTCCATTCAGTTGTCGTACAACTACGATGACAATAACGAGCAATTTGCTGGAGCAAAGCAGTAAAAGCGAGGCTGCGCTTCAAAGTACTCAATCCACCGTTTCTTAGCCATCCACCCTCTTTTTATGTTGACCATGAACAAGACAATCCAACTCAGTCTAGGTATACTTAGTATGTTGGCCATTACCGCCTGCAACTCAAATTCCGAAGATTCTTACCGATGTGCCACTGGCCTTTGCGAGTTAGTTTCGAATGGCAATTATGACAACGCTGAAGAATGCCAATTGGCCTGCAATGCTGGTGCTGAAGTCACGGATATTGATGGAAATGTCTATGGTACCGTCATCCTATCAACACAGGAGTGGACCAGGTCCAACCTCGATGTGGTCACCTATAGAAATGGAGATCCAATTCCAGAAGTTCAGGATTTTACAACTTGGAAAAATCTGACCACTGGAGCTTGGTGCCATTACGAAAACAACTCTGCAAATGGACCTATCTACGGTAGACTTTACAATTGGTATGCTGTGAATGATCCACGCGGGTTGGCGCCCGAAGGATGGCATGTGGCATCTGATGCCGAATGGGCAGTAATGGTTGAACTCCTTGGAGGAACGAATGCCGCAGGCGGGCCGCTTAAATCAACTGGCACTTCGCTGTGGATGGCTCCAAACGAAGGAGCCACTAATGCAAGTGGTTTCTCTGCCCTTCCTGGCGGTAAGCGAGATTCAAATTTGGACTTCGTGAACCAAAGTGAATCAGGAAGCTGGTGGACATCCAGCGATCAGAGCATTCCGTTTGCAAAGTTGAGGATCATTGAACACGGATCGGATGCGGCATTGGGCGGCTATTATGGCGATAAAAACAATGGCTATGCTGTGAGGTGCGTTAGAGATTGAAACGCTGAAACGCTTATTTATCCTTACCGCAGGTCTCGTTGTAAGATTCGGAGAGTCTTATAACACCCGAAAAGAAATCGCTGAAGCCGCTTTTGTTCATCTCTTTGCATTCCTCAAAAAGAGGCATCAGATACTTCTTGTAATTCTTGATACTTGGAATGAACAGCGGACCGCCATCCACTGACGCAAGGATGTATTGAATGGTATGCACACGACCTAATTCATTTGGCATTTTGAATTTATCAATATGCTTGTGATTATTTGACCAGATAGTGATGTATCCTTCTGTTGAACGGAACATGTGCTGCTGCGCCTTTTCCGGTTTTTCCGGATTGGCAGGCATCAGTTCCATAATAGCCCCTTCGGTTTTGAACGCGATGGCGTTCCTACAGTCAGTTCCTTTTATTACTGTATCGCGTCCATCTATCTGAAAAGATAGTTTTATTGGATCATTGCTTGACATTTTCATTTCCACTTTATCGCAGAATATGGTGTCTTTTCGTCCTTTCAGAACCACAAAATCGGGCCCATCATAAAGCTTCTTGTATTGTTTGGCCTTTTGTTCGGATTCTCTGAACATGTCTTGAGCGTTTGCTGAAACAACGAATAACATAAAGAGGATTAGAGGAAGTGTTTTCATAAGATTTATTTTAAAACGCAATATAGGAATGCGCGGTGTTTAAACCTTCGCAAATTTCCTGCTGGCGCGGATGATGTGGTAGATGAAGAAACTGTAGGGGCGTATGGCAATACGCCCGTTATTGAAACATTGGTAAATGGGCGTAAATCCTTACGCCCCTACACCTTCGCAAATTTCCTGCTGGCGCGAATAATGTGGTAGATGAAGAAACCGGAGGAGAGACGCATGAAGAAATCTACAATGAGCATTCCTCCATGTGTATCGGGAAGTTTATGAACGGGATTTAGCAAGTAGAGATAGCTTCCAACGAAGTCTGCCGTTGCTCCCCATTCTTCAAGGTTTGAAGTGAAATAGAACCCGTTGTAACCAACTGCAATTGCAATCAGGAAAAAGAACATGTGAAAAACAAACAGCCAAAACAATGGTCTCATAAAACTTTGACCATGATCACTTACGTGATAACCTAGCCACAGTAAAAACTTGTTCTGCCAGTCTTGAAGCCCTCTTTCGACACCGTAAATCCGAGAAAACAGGAATGATTGGTGAAGACCTGTACTCTTTGGGTGTCTAACTAACGCCCAATGCGCTTCCATTTCGTTGCGATATAGAACTAAGCTGTCAAAATTATTCCCATCATTCAACATAGCTTTTTTGAGTTGGCGATACGACTCTCTTAAGGAAGCATACTTCTCTTTACTATTCTCGGGGTGAATAGAGCATAATTTCATGTCTTTAGGCCAAGTAACGTTCGAGAAAACACAATTACTTAGACGGGTGTTGTCAAAGTATAGTGAGCAATCTTGTAAATCGAGGTTCAAGGCATGTAGTTCATGTGGTGCTGCATACTTCATATTCCACGAAGACTTAATCTTACTATTCAAAAGCCTAAAAGATGACTTACCGATTTCATAGTCTAAAGTCAATGTTCCAATCTCAGCATTTGCAACTAACACCTCTATCGTACTTCCAAAAGAGTCAATTAGTAGTTTGTCAATTATGTTTTTTACTCCTATTATCTGAAATTGCTTAATATTCGCATGCGAAGAAATTGAAGAAAATGTTCCGCTTTCTAACAGAACTCTTTCAAATGCCAATCCATGACTTAAGCTCAAATTCCCGCATTCAGAGCTTGAAATTCGGACTTGATCCATTTTCAATGGAAGTCCATAAGCATCAAAGGAAATTTGGCCCTTAATGGTTGATGACCGAATATAGAGCGATGCATTATGGCACGTCAAGAACTGAATTTTATTCTCAACGAGTGATTCTCGTATTGTTATTTGCGAAGACCGAAGGTCTTCCGCTTCAATCGAAAAAATAGATGGGCAGGCATCAAACAATACAGTTGCGCCTTCTTTATTAGATTCAATGTAAAATCTTCCTTTGATCTCAGAATTATAGAATCTAATTGAATTCACTTCATCAATGTGAACCACAAGCTCATTTGCAAAAACACATTCACGAAAATTGATTATTCCAGTCCTTTCAGGTAACCGAACATTAACGTTTCCAATTATCCGCTTACACGAAAATTCTTCAATTCCAGACTTAAGTTGTTCAACAAACTTATCAGCAGAGATGTTGATTAGTTGAACACCTTGGTTTTCTGAATTCTCTTCCATCACATATTTCTTCGGTATTGTCCTCCAACCTCAAACAGCGCATCGGTAATTTGTCCTAGGGAGCAATGCTTGGTGGCTTCCATTAGTTCTACAAACATGTTGTCGTTTTGAATGGCCGTCTGCTGTAGTTTTTTGAGAGCCGTTTTGCTCAGTTCTTCCTTGCTCTTGTGGAGGTTCTCCAGCATGGTGATCTGATACTGCTTTTCCTCTTCCGTAGCACGGATAACTTCCATGGGTAGCACCGTTGGAGAACCCTTGCTGCTGAGGAAGGTATTCACGCCAATGATCGGGAATTCGCCCGTGTGTTTCAGCGTTTCGTAGTACAGGCTTTCTTCTTGGATCTTGCTGCGCTGGTACATGGTTTCCATCGCTCCAAGCACGCCTCCGCGCTCCGTCAGGCGGTCGAATTCCATCAGAACCGCTGCCTCCACAAGGTCGGTCAGTTCTTCGATGATGAACGCACCCTGAATCGGGTTCTCGTTTTTGGCGAGGCCCAATTCCTTATTGATGATAAGCTGAATGGCCATGGCTCTACGCACGCTTTCCTCAGTAGGTGTGGTAATGGCTTCATCGTAGGCATTGGTGTGCAGCGAATTGCAGTTGTCGTAAATAGCGTAAAGCGCTTGCAGCGTGGTGCGGATGTCGTTGAAATCAATCTCCTGCGCGTGCAAACTGCGACCGCTTGTTTGAATGTGATACTTGAGCATCTGTGCCCGTGGGTCAGCGCCATATTTCTGCTTCATGGCCTTGGCCCAGATCCTTCGTGCCACACGACCGATAACCGCATATTCAGGGTCGATTCCGTTGCTGAAGAAGAAGCTCAGGTTTGGCCCGAATTCGTTCACGTCCATACCACGACTCAGGTAGTATTCCACAAACGTGAAACCGTTGGCGAGCGTGAAAGCCAACTGCGAAATAGGATTGGCACCTGCCTCGGCAATGTGGTATCCCGAAATAGAAACGGAGTAAAAATTCCGCACGTTCTTGTCAATGAAATACTGTTGCACGTC
Source organism: Flavobacteriales bacterium (assembly GCA_021739695.1). NCBI lineage: Bacteria > Pseudomonadati > Bacteroidota > Flavobacteriia > Flavobacteriales > Flavobacteriales bacterium. The sequence goes on from JAIPBM010000011.1 coordinate 20,384, forward strand.
ACCCATCAATCGCAGCGCGAATTCGGTGCTGAAAATGCAGGTGTTCTGCGCTTGGTCTTCCTTCAGGATATCTGCTTGAACCGTACCGCGAACTTTGCTTAATGCATCGGCTTTGATCTTGGCGTACACATCGGCAGGAAGCACTTCATCGCCCGTCACGCCAAGCAACATCAAACCAAGACCATTATTTCCTTCTGGAAGCTCTCCTTGATATACAGGTCGCTTCAGACCTTGGTCATCCCATTTTTCCTTTTTCTTTTTCTCTACTTCACCTTCCAAGCCATTGGCTTGGATATATTTTTCACATTCCTGATCAATGCAGGCATTCATGAAGAAGCCGAGCAACATCGGTGCAGGACCGTTGATGGTCATCGAAACCGAAGTCAAAGGATTGGTCAGATCGAAACCCGAATAGAGTTTCTTCGCATCATCCAAACAGCAAATACTTACACCCGAGTTTCCGACTTTTCCGTAGATATCAGGGCGATGGCCGGGGTCGTTTCCGTAGAGCGTCACGCTATCGAAAGCGGTGCTCAATCTCTTTGCTGGTAAACCCATCGAAACGTAGTGGAAGCGTCTGTTGGTACGCTCTGGACCGCCTTCTCCCGCAAACATCCGCGCAGGGTCTTCGCCTTCGCGCTTGAAAGGATAAATACCAGCCGTGTACGGGAATTCTCCAGGAACATTCTCTTGCAAAATCCATCTCAAAAGATCGCCCCAGTTCCTGTATTTCGGTGTGGCAACTTTTGGAATTTGTAAGTGTGATAAAGACTCAGAATGCGTCTTGATTTTGATCTCTTTGTCGCGCACTTTAAAAATGTAGAACTCATCCTTGTAGCGCTGCGCCTGTTCGGGCCAACCTTCAATAATGAGCCAATTGCGCGGGTCTAAATCCAACTTTACACGGTCGAACTCTGCTTCCAACACCTTCTTGATCTCTGCGTCAGCAATCGTTTCAATCGTTCGCTGAATAGAATAGAGTTTATCCGCAGTCTCCGCCTGTTCCTTCGCCCATTTATCATAGGCGCGGTTGTTCTCCGCAATCTCCGATAGGTAGCGCGTTCTGCTCGGAGGAATGACGAACACCTTCTCACTCATCTCGTCCGTAATTTGGAAAGTTGAGTTCAGGTCAGCGCCCGTTTTCTTCACCACCTCATCCATAATGGCCTTGTAAAGCGAATTTGTGCCAGGATCGTTGAACTGACTGGCAATCGTCCCGTAAACAGGAACATCCTCATCCTTCATGTCCCACAACTGGCGGTTGCGCTTGTATTGCTTCTTCACATCACGAATAGCATCCAGTGCACCGCGCTTATCAAACTTGTTAATGGCCACCACATCGGCAAAATCCAGCATGTCGATCTTCTCCAATTGCGTGGCCGCACCGAACTCAGGCGTCATCACATACAACGAAACATCGCTGTGATCCATGATCTCCGTGTCGCTCTGCCCGATGCCCGAAGTCTCGAGAATGATCAGGTCGTACTGTGCGGCTTTCAGAATATCCACCGCTTCCTGCACGTGCTTGCTCAACGCCAGATTACTCTGACGCGTAGCCAACGAACGCATGTAAACACGTGGGTTACGAATAGAATTCATTCGAATTCTATCGCCCAAAAGCGCACCGCCCGTTTTACGTTTCGATGGATCCACCGATACAATCGCAATCGTTTTATCAGGAAAATCAACCAAGAACCTGCGCACCAATTCATCCACCATTGATGACTTTCCGGCACCTCCCGTTCCTGTGATTCCCAAAACTGGAACCCCTCCTGACCTCCCCGAAGAAACCCCCTCCGTCTCCCCCGAAGGGGGAGTGCCCGCAGCTTCAATCAGCGTGCGATACTCTGAATTGTATGTATCTGTCTTGTTCTCAGCGATAGAAATCAAACGAGCAATGATGTTGCAGTCCTTTTCACGCAGACTCTTCACAATTTCCTTCCCTTTGGGAAGGTCAGGATGGGTCGTATCACAACGCCCGATCATATCGTTGATCATGCCCTGTAAACCCATCTCGCGGCCATCATCCGGACCATAAAGCCGTGTAATACCGTAGCCATGCAATTCCTCCATCTCCGAAGGAAGAATAGTGCCGCCACCGCCACCGAATATCTTGATATGACCAGCGCCTTTCTCTTTCAACAGGTCGAACATGTACTTGAAATACTCCGTGTGCCCGCCCTGATAACTCGTCATCGCAATGGCCTGCGCATCCTCCTGAATGGCGCAATTCACCACTTCCTCCACACTGCGGTCGTGCCCCAAATGGATCACCTCCACGCCCGTGGCCTGAATAATCCTCCGCATGATATTGATAGCCGCATCGTGCCCATCAAACAGACTGGCTGCGGTCACAATTCTGATCTTGTTCTTCGGTTTGTATGGCGCTACTTCCTGCATCTTCAATTCTTATTTCGCGAATTTACGATTTAGACATTGCCCACACTTGATGACTCAATCGCAACTCCATTCATCGTAATAAACCCCAAAGCGCATTTCGGTGCCTGAGAGTTCTGGGATCACAGCCTCCATCTTTTCGAAAAGTCGCTCCAAAATCCATGGTTCGGGCACGGCCATGGTGTTCGTTTGCTGGATGTAAAAGAGATTGACGTAGAAACGCCAAGCTGCGTCTGTTTGCACGCAAGCCGTGCCAACTTCATCCGAAGGTTTATCCTTTAAGCAAACATACCCGTACGGGTCATCGGCACTATAAAGATGCCAACCACAGGACCGCGGTGCGAGATGCAGCATGGTAGCAATTGGCAACAGCCAGATCATCGCCATTGGAACGATGGTACGCCAATTCCACACCACTAGTTCGTGCTTCGTTTCGAGGATGAAGGAACTTAAAATGGCCATCATAAACAGATTCCAAGGCCAAACGGTAGGATTCCACTGAAGACCAAAAGGCCCGATGGCGAGCAATATAATGACATGTGTTGCAATGAGAAGTAAGGCTGCATACTTCCGAAAGGCTCGGAACAGCAGTCCAGCCCCGAATAGAACTTCCAAGAATGCGCTGAAATACGCAAGCAGCGGCCACCTGCTTTCGGCCCAATAAGAAGGCAGATGGAACAGCTGGTAGAAGGTGTTGTAGAAGGCCGATTCGGCATAATGCGCATTAAATTTGTGCAGCCCGCTCCACACATAGATTCCCGCTAGTAAATAAGGCAAAATAGACACGGCAATTGACGTTCGTTCCTTATCGGCACAGAACAAGAACAGCAAAAACAGGTACATGTAATTGTAGGGTTGCAACAGGTTCACGTCTACAAAAAGCACATATGATAAGAACAAACCAATGGTTAGAATTGCCAAGGAAGTACGAAGCAGAATCGCTGCAACTACGGCTGAAAATCCTGTAAGAAACAAGATGGAAATGGCAAATGCGTACGAAACGTTCATATCCCAAACGGGAATCCAAAGCCACTGGTTGCTCATGCTGAACAACTTTACACCAGCCAGATTGGATAGCAGAAAACCCAACACTGTGAGAACTGAAAAAAGTCGTTTTCCTGCAATCATCAATCAAAAAGTCTGGATATGAAAGGGCTGGAAAACTGCCCATCGGGGTCCAGATCGCGTTTCAATTTCTGAAATGCGTTCCATTGCGGATAAACCGATCTCAGATACTCGGAATCCAACGTGAATTCCTTTCCCCAATGCGGTCGACCATTGTGTTTGACGGCCATTTCTTCGAAGTCAGAAAGCAACTGATCCCAACCACGGTTATCTGCATTATACGCCCCGACATAAACACTATCTCGACCATAGCACGGACTGAGCGCAAAGTCATCGCCTTTCACAAATCGGATTTCCTGAATGAAGTTGATCAGGTGCCCCTTCTCCTCTACCATACGTTTGTATTCTCTTAGCAAAACAGGCGTCAACGAAAGATCAAAAGCCCATTCCGTCTCTCGGTGAATGGGCGGTTCGGGCACGTTGAAAACCTTGTAGCTACGCTCAATTCGATCCACGTTGGGCAACATTCCTTTCACGATCTGTTGGTTCACCCATTTTCTGCGAATTGGTTTACGATCAGCCCACCAAAGCATCAATCGATAGGCATGAACCGAGACCCATTCATCCATGAACTTCTGACGGAAACGACTGTCATTTTCGGGTTCGTAAGTGGTGTTGTAGCGATACACCATCATCTTATCTGTGTGCGGAAACCACCACATTTTGATGTGATTTTCATGCTTCACCCAATCAAGAATATTATCGCACACCTCCTCAAAATCCATCAGTCCAGACCGCTCGTGTAAATTGAACTTCGGCACCACACGGATTGTCATTTCCGTAATAATTCCCAAAGAACCAATAGAGATAATTGCGGTCTTAAATAACTCCGGATTCGCTTTTCTATCCACTTCCAAAACCTCGCCATCAGCTTTCACCATGGTAAAACGTTCCGCCTGCGAAGCCAAGATCTGATGATGGATTCCAGAGCCATGGGTTGCGGTGGAAATGGCTCCTGCCAAACTTTGCCTTGCAATCGAACCAAGGTTTGAAAAGGCATAACCCTTTGCCCAAAGGATCAAATTAAGATGCTCCAATTTGGCGCCTGCTTGAATGGTTGCGAGATTGGTGACCGTATCAACGGAAAGCACTTGATTCAGGCCATCGGTCGCCATCAGAATATCTTCTGTTGGCGCTAGCTCGCTCCAAGAATGGCCCGTTCCAATGCAACGGATCTTTCGTCCCGTCTTAACGAGTTGAACCACATCCTCAGTACTTTCGGGATAGGCGACCTCGTTCGGAGTGAATTTGACGTTACCTGCCCAGTTTTGCCATTCCATGCGGCAAGTTAGGTTTTGCTACTGCAAACTGAAACTCCATTCACACCGACATTTTAGCATCTTTACCGTTCATGCTACTATCCATTCAATTTCTGATCAGACGAACGGAATTTTTTCTCTATCCATTCACGTGGGTTCTGATACTGCTCGTTCTTGCTCTCTTAACATACGATCAGAAAAAGCGTAGGAGACTGCTTTTGTGGGGTTTAGGAGTGATGTTGATCTTCTCCAACTCATTCATCGTGGATGAATTTGTGAGGCTTTGGGAAACCGAGGTAACGCTTCTTTCAGACATTGACCCGCAGATCAAAACCGCCATTGTGCTAGGCGGTGGTGTTTTCTATGATAATGAGACCGACATGGTAAAATACGGTGGAAATGCCGACCGTTACCTTGGCGTTTTACGACCATATCGTAATGGAAAAGTGAAAAAAGTCTTAGTTTCTGGAGGTGCCGCCAATTATCTGGAGCCTAACACGCGGGAAGGTGAAATGCTTGCGCGACTTTACCTCTTGTGCGGCATGGATCAGAACGACATATTGATAGAAGACCAGAGCCTTAATACCTACGAGAATGCCCTGTATTCCAAACCGATTTTAGAAGCTACAGGCGAACAACGATTTCTATTGATCACCTCTGCAGCTCATATCAGACGAGCTGTGGCATGTTTCGAAAAACAAGGATTGAACGTACAACCATTTCCAGTGATGCAAGGCGTAGGAAACAGACGCTGGGAACTCGATTATCTGTTCGTTCCACAGGTCGCCAATTTTCACAAATGGCACAGCCTGATCCACGAATGGGTCGGTTTCGCGACCTACAAATTCCGTGGTTATATCTGACCTATTTCTTAAAAATGAAATAGACAGCCAAAATCAGAAAACCAAAACCGATCAAGTGGTTCATTCTTAGCGTTTCGGTCTTAAATACCAGCACAGCGATGAGTGTGAAAACCACCAATCCCACCACTTCTTGTATGATCCGTAGCTGAAAAAGGTTGAAAGGGCCACCATTGCCTTCATAGCCGATACGGTTGGCCGGAACCATGAAATTATATTCGAAGAACGCCAATCCCCAGCTCAATAGAATGACGCCAAATAGGCTCAAATTCTGCGCCCACGACATGTCCTTGAATTTGAGATGTCCGTACCACGCAAAGGTCATGAAGGTGTTGCTCAAAACGAGCAATGCGATGGTATAGACCGCCTTCATGATCTACAGCGCCTGTAATTGCTCTTCCAAGGCTTTTATCTTGGATTCAGCGTCAGCTTGTTTGTTACGCTCGGCAGCAATCACCTGTTCTGGAGCACCCGCCACAAATCGCTCGTTGCTTAGTTTTTTTAGCACGGAAGCAAGAAATCCTTTGGTGTATTCGAGTTCTTTCTGAAGCTTTTCCTTCTCTTCGCCAGCATCAACCAATCCCTCCAATGGAACGAAATATTCCACTCCTTTAACCACAAAACCAGCGGCAGAAGCAGGGGCTTCCGCTACAGTTTCAATACTAATCAGGTTGGTTAGTTTGCTGATGACCGGACCGAATTTTGCTTCCCAATCGCCTTTCACAAGTAGACTCAATTTCTCCTTCGGAGCAATCTGTTTCTCGTTTCTGATTCTGCGAATTTCCATAATGGCCTTTTCGGCTTCCTCAAATCCAGCAAGAAGTGTTGAATTCACGTTGCCGCCTTCTGGCCAAGCTGAAACAATCATACGGTCTTTCTCAGTTCGTTCGCCCATCAGATCCCAAATTTCTTCGGTGATGAATGGTGTGAATGGATGAAGAATTTTCAAGAGTTCTTCCAAGAATTCAACCGTAGAATCCAGCGTTTTCCGATCGATCGGTTTCTGATATTCAGGCTTCACCATTTCGAGATACCAAGAACAGAAATCATCCCAAACCAACTTGTAAGTGGTCATTAGTGCATCGCTCAAACGGAACTTATCGTAGTGCTCGTTCAGCAATTCCAATTCCTTGTTGAAGCGAGAACGGAACCAATCAATGGCAATTTTTGCTTCCGCTGGTTGTGGAATATTCTCATCAATCTCCCAACCTTTTATCAGTCGGAACGAATTCCAGATCTTGTTGCTGAAGTTTCTTCCTTGAAGGCAAAGTCCTTCGTCAAACAAAAGGTCATTTCCAGCAGGAGAAGAGAGCAACATGCCAACGCGAACGCCATCTGCACCGTACTGCTCAATCAGTCCGATCGGATCAGGCGAATTGCCCAAAGATTTACTCATTTTCCGACCTTGCTTATCGCGCACAATTCCTGTGAGATACACGTTTTTGAACGGAAGATCACCACGCCATTCGTAGCCGGCCATTACCATTCGTGCTACCCAGAAAAAGAGAATTTCGGGAGCCGTAACGAGGTCATTTGTTGGATAATAATAGTTGATGTCCTTTCCATCGGGATCTTTGAAACCGTTGAAAACCGAAATCGGCCACAACCACGAAGAAAACCAAGTGTCAACCACATCCTCATCTTGCTTCAGGTCCTCAACTTTGAACTTGGAACCTTGAACTTTGAACTTCTCAATCGCTTCTTCCACAGATTTAGCAACTACATATTCTCCATTCGGAGCGTAGTAAACAGGAATACGCTGTCCCCACCACAATTGGCGGCTGATGCACCAATCGCGCACATTCTCCATCCAATACTTATAGGTATTGATGAACTTGTTCGGGTGGAATTGAATATCTCCGTTCAGCACGTGCTCCAAAGCTGGTTCGCTGAGTTTTTTCATACTCACAAACCATTGCTCTGACAAACGCGGTTCAATCACAGCATCGGTGCGTTCAGAATAGCCAACCTTATTCATGTATTCCTCCACTTTCACCAGACTCCCTGAGGCTTCCAGTTCTTTCGCAATTTTCTTACGAACGATGAATCGGTCTTCACCAACGAAAAACTGAGCAGCTGCGCTCATCGTTCCGTTCGGGTTCAGAATATCAATGGTTTCGAGCTTGTGCTTTTTGCCAAGATTGTAGTCGTTCTCATCGTGTGCGGGTGTCACCTTCAAACAACCCGTTCCAAATTCCATATCCACATATTCATCTTGAATGATCGGTATGCTGCGGTTTACCATCGGAACAATGGCGCGCTTGCCATGCAAATGCGAAAAGCGTTCATCATTCGGATTGATGCAGATAGCTGTATCACCCAAAATGGTCTCAGGGCGAGTAGTGGCAATTGTCAGCCATTCATCGGTTCCCTCAACCTGATAGCGAACGTAATAGAGTTTGGATTGAACCTCTTTGTGGTTCACTTCCTCGTCAGAAACCGCGGTCAAAGCCGATGGATCCCAATTCACCATTCGGTGACCTCTGTAAATCAAACCTTTATTGTACAGGTCGATGAAGGTGTCGATAACTGCTTCGCTCAGGTCCTCTTCCATCGTGAAACGCGTACGTTCCCAATCGCAGGAAGCGCCTAGTTTCTTCAATTGTTCGAGGATGATGCCGCCATGTTTGTGCGTCCATTCCCAAGCATGCTCTAAAAATTCCTCACGAGAAAGGTCCCACTTGTTGATGCCTTGCTCCTTGAGCTTGTTCACCACTTTAGCTTCAGTAGCAATTGAAGCATGGTCCGTTCCAGGAACCCAGCAGGCATTCTTTCCTTGCATACGCGCTCTTCGCACCAACACATCTTGAATGGTGTTGTTGAGCATGTGCCCCATGTGCAAAACTCCGGTCACGTTCGGTGGTGGAATGACAATGGTATACGGCTCACGCTCGTCCGGCTCCGAATGGAAATATCCTTTTTCCATCCAGTAGCTGTACCATTTGTCTTCGGTTTGGCTTGGGTCGTACTTTGCTGCAATCTCGCTCATCTGCTCCTTTTTTGAAGGTCGCAAAATTAGGGATTGCGTTCCAAGATGAACGCCTTAATACCGATACTACACGGAGTAAGCTTTGAGCAGCATTTCGCCAACTTCCTGATATCCGAATTTGCTCGAAAAGCGACTGGCGATTTCAGGTTTGTCATAAGGAGTAGATGTGGCTTTGATGATTCCGTTTTTCCACTCAGAAATCTTGTTTTCCACGAGAATACCGTTCGAATCATTGATCAACTCAGGAATGGCAGCCACATTCGATGCCACCACAGGCGTTCCACATTTCAGCGCTTCGGCAATCACCACCGAAAAGGTTTCGTATTCGGAACCGTGCAATAGAAGATCGGCCCGTTGAAACTCGCGGGCTACCATTTCCTTATTCAGAAATCCGTGAAACTGCGCGTGAACATCATTCTGAGCACAGAATTTTTTGAGTTCCGGAATTCGGTCGCCATCGCCAATAATGCCAAGAATGACCGGTTTGTCCAATTCTTTCGATGCCTGAGCAACTGCTCTGATGATGAGTTTCGGGCGTTTGATTACGCGTTTTCCTTTATTCCATTTGGCAGCCATCACGAAGTAATAACTGGAGCCAATAGGCGCTGGCCGAAACTTGAATTCTTGAGACGAAACCACATTCGGAATAACCTGAAGCTTGCTGTCATCCGAAACGAATTCAGACGTTTTCTGCTTCAAAAATTCGGATACCACAAAAATTTTCCTCGCACTCGCGTAAGCTTCCTTTCCCCAATTGCTAAACAGATTTTTGGAGAAATAGTAAGCCAAATTCGACCAATGCTCGCTGATGAAATGAGGAAGCTTGTGTTCCTGCGCCAATCGGTGACCAATAGCTCCTGCAGGATGAATGACGTGCGAATGAAACACATCAAACGAACTAAAATCGAGTCCGCTTTTCTTCAACAATCTTCTGATCAGAAAGAGTTGAACGGGATAAACCGTGTAAACCAACTTCCAGAGATTGCCAGAAAGATCAATTCGCAACAATCGGATTCCATCTTTCTCTGATTCTTGGAATTGATTTTTGACCAGTCCGGAACCTTGCGTAACGTGAATGTGAATGATGGTTACATCAACCCCAACAGACACAAGCGCTTTGGCCTGTTCGAGAATAAAAATGCCCGCCTGAGGATTCTCTTCTGTAGGAAACCAATGTGTGAAAAACAGAGCCCGCATCAGAATCCGAATCGTTTTTTGATGGCCAACACAAATTCGTGTGCATCTTCCGACAATCGTAAGGAGATGGCCAAAGGGATAAAAATGACCACAATAATCGCTGACCTCACAGCAATATCAATTAAAAGCGGTTGTCGCGGCAACAGTAAACTGACTCCGAATGCTGCGCCACCCAAAATCAACACGGCAGCAGATTTCCAAGAGAACGGTTCGAAATTGAACTTGATCTTCAAAAACAAATACTTGGAAATATTGAAGACAGTGAGTGAAATGGCCGTGGCCATGGCGGCTCCTTCAATTCCATAAATAGGGATAAAAATGAGGTTGAGAAGAACCGTAACGATCAAAAGCACCACATTGGAATACGTATCGAACTTATAATGTTTGGAAGTCGTGATGATACCACCATTCACTCCGAAACCGACATCTGCCAAACGGGCCAACCCAACGAAAAAAAGCACCCACTTTCCGCCAGCATATTCGGGCGGAAGTATCTCGAAAATATTGGCCTGATTGGCCCAAATTCCCACAAAAAGCAATGTGCCGATCAACAATTGGTTGATAGAGGTTTTCGCATAGATCTTCTGAATGGTCTCTCTATCGTCCCGTTTCCAAGCGTCAGAAATTACCGGAACGGCAATGTTTCCGAGTGCGTTCCTTGGTATGTTGAGCAGCGCTACGATGTAAAAAGCCACAGCATAGAATGCGGTCTGATCCAACCCGATCATCGAGGATATCATGATCACATCAATATTCATCAGGAAAAGAGCGCTAACACTCGAAAGGAGCGTAAACAGTCTGTAATGTGTGAGTTCTTTCTTGAAATCGGAAGTGATGAATTGGCGCTTAACGGCTAGACTGAACCGACCGATGAAAAGGAGGTAAAGACCTAGTCCGAGGGCGCAAAAGCCAAACTGCGCAATGAACAACTGCATGAACAATTCGAACTCAATAATACCAAAGTGAAACAGCAGAATGAGAACGGTTGTGCTTGCCCGAAGGAATATCTCCCGAAAGAAAACATTCACAACTGCATGATACAAGGCACGGGAATAACTTGTGAATATTTGGAACAGCACTTCGAACAAGAGGTACGGCAAAAGCAGGTAGTAGAAATGAACGAACAATTCGGACTTCTCGCGGTAATGGTCCACCACAAACGGTTGGGCCAAGAGCAATATCCCAGCAACAACAGCAGTGCCGATAAATCCAGAAATAAGCGACCAACTCAGAATTCCGTTCTGCGTTTTCTCATCTCCTTCGCTGAATTTTGGAAAGTAACGAATGATCGCATTCGTAAGTCCAAAGAGCGCAAACTGAGAAGAAACACCGATAACCGCTAGCAACACACGCGTGAGGCCAAATTCCTCAGCAGCAAAAAACTTCGGGAACAGCAGCACCACATTGACGTAGCCAAGCACAACTCCCAAATAAGAGAGTATGGAGGTTTGAATGCTTTGCTTGCGGATGATGCCCATCGAGGATCAAAGGACGTAATTCACAACTGCTTATTAAACAGCATTTGCTAAAAAGGGTTAATTGTGCCGATAAAGAGTAACCGTACCCTTAAATACCTTTGGTTCGAACGTATTGAATTCTCTTAGTCTGAACTTGTAGACATATAACCCTTGTTTGACGCGCTCATTACTGTTCATGTGCGTTCCATCCCACCACTTTAATGGATTGTCCGTTCGCCAAATGAGGCCTCCCCAACGATCAAAAACTTCCAATTCATAGCTAGCTACCTCGTAATTCAACCCAACTGGACCCCACGTATCGTTTTTTCCGTCACCGTCAGGAGTAAAAGCATTGGGCACGTAAAAAGTGAAAAAGGGATCAACCTCAACATAACCATAAGTGGTATCAACGCATCCAAAACCTGGTTGACCATAAGCTATCAACATCACGAGATAAACTCCAGCCGTATCATACGAATGTTCAGGGTTTTCCTCGTAGGTTGTTTCTCCATCTCCAAAATGCCATTCAAACGAATTTGCTCCTATACTTTCGTTATCAAACAGAACAGTAGGATCGGTGAATTCAACGGGTTTTGATCTTGTTTCGAACGCTGCCGAAGGAGGCTCAATTCGTGGCACAGTTACCACTCCAGTTACTTGGTAGCCGTCTGAATCCTCAACCACCACCGAATAGTTACCCGTTAATAATCCATCAATCAGATTCGTATTTGTGACCGTATCCGTATAGAAATGTGAAGAGTCAGCAATCGTATTCCACATGAAGATATATGGCGGTGTTCCTCCTGTAACCTTCACTTGGGCAAACCCCGTGTGTCTGTAACAAGTGTCTGTACCAACCTCAAACTCCAAAATGAATTCAGGAATTTGCGTTGTATCTATCACAAAACCAGCCAATCCTCCGCTGTTCATTCCGACCCAAGGCCTGTTCAGATTCGAAATATCTATCGTTTCAATATAATTGTCTGGAAGAGTTGAGTTGGTAACATCAAATATCTGAAACGAATTTCCATCATATTTTGCCACGCCTCCAGTCACCGTTCCAATCCACAAGTTTCCGTTCTGATCTTCTGCCAAAGACGAGAGGTCGTTGGAAGGAATACCTGAGTTGGACATCACGTAATCTGTCAATACGGTCCCAACAATGGATGTTAATCTAGTAGTTGAAGCACACCAAATTTTTCCGTCCGTTGTTTGAATCACAACTCTTGAAAAATCGCCTGAGTTGTAATTGGTCCATGTGGCCCCATCAAATTTGCTAATTCCACTGCCCGTTGCAGCCCAAATATTCCCTTGAGAATCTTCCAATACATAGTTAACCCAGTTGTCTGCTATTCCAGAATTAGTTGTGTTGTAAACTGTCCACGTGGCTCCGTCATATTTTACCAATCCTTGTTGACCCGCTGCGGACCAAAGGTTTCCAAACTGATCGGTGGTCATTCCCCAGCTTTCGTACGAAGGAAAACCCGAATTGCCTGGGTTGTAAGTCGTGAAAACAAGAGAATTGGTATCCAACGAAATAATGCCTTGATCCTTAGTTCCCATCCACAATATTCCGTTAGGCGCAAAGGTTAGCGTTCGGAGTTTATCAGACGGAATATTCGAATTGGAGGTGGTGAAACTTGTAATCGTTTCTCCAACTACTTTACCTAATCCGCCATTGAAAGTAGCAACCCAATGCACCTGAGATTGTTGATCATACAATAAAAAATACGCCCGATTGTCCGCTAAACCAGAGTTACCTGTGGTGAAAATATGCCAATTAGGTGGTTGTTGTAATTGAGCAAAAGACGTGATGCTCGACAACAAAAAACCTATGAACATCAGCCATTTTACAGGCGCTGAAATCAGATTTGAGTAAAAACGAACCATCGGTTAAATATAAACCGAAAAAATGTTTCTCCTTGTTCTTTGTTGTAAAATGATTTTCTTGAACTCAACCGTTCGTACTCATATTCTTGCAGAACCAAGCCAGCAACCTCATTCGCGCAAGCAATTTCAATAGGAAGAAGGTCATTTTTCCAACGGTCGGCATGTTTATCAGACACTGCTTCAAATTGTTCCCCTGTCGTACTATTTCCGCCCCACGATTCGCCCAAATGCGATGGACGAAGAAGAATCGGTAGAAATTCGATGTTCAGGAATTCAGAAATCGATTGCATTGTCGATTCTGTTTGAGATAGAATATCCTCGTAGCGAACAACCTTGTAATTCTTGATGTATTTCTGGTTCTCGAACAGATAATGATAACTGTTCCGAAATGTCTTCACCATTCGGTTCAGCAACGGAAACCCTACTCCTACACTCTTGTATTTTCTTAGCGATACAAAGTTGGAATATGGATTGCGCACGATATGAATGAACCGTGCGTCTGGAAACATCTCCGAAAGTTCTATGGCGAATTCGGCATTCTCCACAGATTTTTCGACCACTCGCTTCGAATCGGGCAACAAGCCAGAACTCAAACTTTGATGAATGGACTCCATATATTTTTCAAACATCTGTTTTGTCGAATCATTCTCGCTTAAACTGATGCTATTCTTAAACCGGTCAAGGTCCAATTTACCTGTAACAAAAGTATCTCCCATGGGATCAACAGCTTCGTTGCTGGTCTTGATCCAATCTACCAGATTTTGCTCAATCTGCTTTTTACTTAATCCTTTGGCAGTGTTCTTCCTGTACTCATAATCTACATTTCGATCCGTCAATTGAAAGAAGTGAGACTCGAACGGAACAACAAACAGATCAGGATGACCGCTCAACAAATTCCGAAGCAAGGTTGTGCCTGATTTGTGTGCTCCAAGAATGAAAATTGGCTTCTGATTCATTTTGGAAGATCATCAATCAATTTTGAAAGCGACTTGGTCAACGACCGTCTCGAATACTTTCGAAACGCATCATTTTCAATATTGGCATCATCTCGTTTCCACAAATCAAAACTTGATTCGATAAACGCTGAAATCCCAGCCTCATCAGCATAATTGAACATTTTTCCAGCTCCGGTTTCTGATAGAATTCGTGCTGCATCGCCATCTGTCGGACCAATGGCCAAAATGGGTCGTTTCAGTGCTAAGTATTCAAACATTTTCCCTGTTAGAATTCCTTTGTTGCTTTCCACTTTTGGAATTACCAATAACAGAATACTGCAAGAACCTGCTTTGGCAATGGCCTTTTCGTGACTGAGATAGCCAGTAAATTCGCATCTGGAAGAAACAGATTGGAAATGCGCTTTCAACTCGGAAGGCATATCTCCAATGAATCTGAAACCCACATCCAAGTTGTTTTTTCGCAATGCCGAAAGCAATGAACTTGCGTCATATTGCTCCGTTATCGTTCCCATATAACCAATGGTGAATTCTGGATCTAACGAATAATCGATCTTAAAATCATCTTCATCAAATCCGTTTGGAATCACAGCAACATTCTCTGGTTTGAGATTGGGAGCCAACTCGCGGAATTCATCAGCCAAATTTTGGCTCACCGTAATTACTCTATCAGCCGTTTCCAACACCTGTCGTTCCAACCTGGCATTTCGATTTTTGGCCCAGTTGGTCTGAAGCAGTTCCGATACATAATAGATTTTGGTCCAAGGGTCGCGCATATCTGCAATCCACTTGATCGCTCTTGTTTTCTTCAATTCGAGCCCGATCAGCTGTGTAGAATGAGGTGGTGAAGTAGTGATCACTGTTTCAATCTGAAACTGATCGATCAACTCCTTCGCCTTCGCCACAGCAAAGCGATTCCAGCCTTTCCGCGGATCAGGTATGAACACATTTCCTCTTACAAAACGGGCAAAGCCCTTTACGAGTCCTGAAAGCCCCGATGCACTCTCGTTGGCAAATCCGCTCGAAGGAGCATTTTTACCGAACATCTTGTAAATGGCGTAGGGCTCTGAAGTCTTTGTCGTGTGAACAAATATCCGGTCAGAAACATCAGCAATCAGCGACTCATCGCGTTGCGGATATGTAGCATATTCTGGAGCCACAGTGAGCACATGAACCTCATAACCGAGCTCTGGTAAATACTTTGCGAATTTGAGCCATCGTTGTACTCCTGCGCCTCCGCTAGGCGGCCAGTAGTACGTAATGATGAGCACCTTTTTCAAGGTTACGCTGCTTTTTTCGAGCGGCCATCCAAAGCCACTCCACCAACCACAAATAGAACCAGAAGAATTGAGCCAGCAAGTGACATACTTTCTCCTGTGTAGTACACTTTAGGTTCGAATTTGAACTCTACTTCGTGCTTTCCAGCAGGGACACGCATACTTCTGAGCACATAATCTGCTCTGAAATGTGGCTTCAATTGGCCATCTACGTACGCATTCCAACCATTGGCGAAATAGATTTCGGAGAACACAGCTAACTGTTCTGTACTTGCCTCAGTGGCATACTTCAAATAATTCGGTTTGTACTCCAAGAAGTAGATTCCAGCAGCGCTATCTACCGAAGCTTGAAATCCACTTAGTTCTTGCTCAAATCGTTTGTCGATAATGGCTAGTCTTTGTGGGTTGAAATCATCATCACTAAGCGCTGCCAATTCCTCGTCTGCATTTTCTACAATTCTCAGATCATCCACAAACCAAGCATTTCCAAGTGCCAATGGATTTCTTCTTACGGTTGGACGACCTTCCTTATCTGGTGTGATGAAATATTTGGTATTCAACATATTCAGCACTGCCAAATTGGTTTTGCTGATACACGAATCAATCAGTTCCTGATAACGTTTCAACTTGGCGCCATGATATCCACCAATGGACTTGTGGAAATAGGAAGTCTTAGAATCGTTGAACGTGTTTGCTGCTAAGTTGATGACGCGGAAATTCGGGTCTGAATCTGCCAGTATCTGCTGATCAGCAGCAGTTGGGGTAATGATGTTCTTGTTCTTGCGAGCACTCACAAAATCATCCTCATCCAAATAGCGCTTGTCCACTTGAACCAGATCTATTAACACCAAAACCGCAATAATTATGGCGGCCACATTCGCATTCACCTTTTTGTTGATGGCTCCGAAAAGTATAGCTGCGCTGATCAGAATGAACAACAGCGACCTCAAGGCATCCGACTGCAACAGTGATTCTCTGTCATTGAGCAGAGCAGCTACCAACCAATCAGGAAATCCTGCATTGGCCAATTGCGCATCGTTTGGTGATGAGAAATCGAAGAACGCGCCCGGAAGTAAAACGAAAAGAAGGCAGATTCCACCCACGATGCCAACAGCGATCATCAAATTCTTCGTCATCGCTTGCTTATCGCTTGCATCGAGGAATTTTTTCAGACCAAGAACAGCAGCAATGGGCAAAATGAGCTGCGCGATAACCAAGGTCATGGAAACCGCTCTGAACTTGTTGTAGCCAGGAACATAATTGAAAAACAGGTCGGAGAAGAATGCGAAATTGTGTCCCCACGAAAGCATGATAGAAAGAACAAATGCTGCGATCAACCACCATTTATTGCTTGATTCAATGATCAGAAAACCGAGCATGGCCAAAAAGCAAATGATGGCGCCCAAATAAACCGGGCCAGAAGTGAAGGGTTGCGTTCCCCAATAAAGCGGCAGACTGGAAATGATGCCTTTCGCCTGATTTTTCGGAATTCCCTTATCAACCATTGCTTCGAAAACTTCCGACTTCTCGTCCAAACTTCCTTGCGATGAACCTCCCATGAAATCGGGAATGAGCAATGTGAAGGTCTCTCCTACTCCATAACTCCATCGCATGGCGTAATCTTTATCGAGGCCGGAACTTTCCTGTTTGCTGGAAAGCTCAGATTTTCCGCGCATGGTTTCCGCGCCATAATCGGCAGTGGTCCAAAGGCCAGAAATATTGGGGCCAATGGCGATGAATGCTGCCACAACCATCACTCCTGTTGCTTTGGCAAAATTGGGAATCGTGCCATTTTTGATGGCATCAACCAATTTAGATGCTCCAAGAATGAGTACAACGAGAAGCAGATAATAGGTTATTTGAAGGTGATTGGTGGCAATTTCCAAGGAAAGAAAAAGGGCAAGAAGAGCCGAACCAAGGAAAAATCTGCCTTTGTAAGTGAGCAGAATGGCACCGATAACTGGAGCCATGAACGCCATAGCAAACGCCTTGGAATTGTGTCCCGCTTCAAGAATAATAACCGAATACGATGCCATCGCGAAGCCGATTGAACCGACCAACGCATAGCGCCAACCCACGCCCATCATCAAGAACATGAAATACGCTCCAGCCATCATCCAAAAGAGATAATTGGCAGGTTTGGGCACAATGGAATTCATGGCCGTAAGCAATTGCCGACTCCAATTGTTCGGGTACAATACGGAAATCTGATAAGCAGGCATTCCACCGAACATGGAATTGGTCCAAAGCGGTTCTTCTCCAGTTTCCTCTCTAAAATCAGCAATCTCTTGGCTCATCCCCAAGAAGTTGACAATATCCGATTGGAACAACTCCTTACCCTGCAACAATGGATGCATGTAGGCCAAAGCGATGGCAGCAAAAACAAGCAGTACCACAACATGTGGTATGAGACCTTTCAGTTTTTCCATAATGGGGAGATTGAGATGTTTTCCGAAGCCATTTTCAGCTTCTAATCTTTGATTTCTTCGAACTCTACATATTCACCTTCAGAATCGGAAACCGTTCCTGATTTGTGCTTTTCTGCACCTTTCTGAATGATGACATCACCTTCGTGATCTGCGTAGTTATTGCCTGCTTGCTGATCGTAAGCCTGACGCATTCTGTCCTCCATGTTCTGCTGCGCCTTTTCGACCACTTTTTTGGCAACTACAGGAAAAAACAGCCTGAAAAGCAGTTTCCAAACGTAATAGACAACTACAAGAAATAGTATGGTTTTCAGTACGCCAAACATGCAGCACGATAAAGTTTAGCGGCTAAGATATAGGTTACGCTCCGAATAAATTTCGCGGAAGAACTCGTCATTGAGGTCATCAATAAAACGTATTGCTTCTCCAGTCGACTTCATTTCGGGGCCTAATTCCTTGTTTACGTTCGGGAATTTATCGAACGAGAACACCGGAATTTTAATTGCGTAGCCTTCTTTATGCGGATTGAATTTAAAGTCTTTTAACATCTTCTCGCGCATCATCACCTTGGTGGCGTAGTTCACATAAGGTTCGCGATAAGCCTTGGCGATGAACGGAACCGTTCTCGAAGCTCGTGGATTGGCCTCGATAATGTAAACCAATTCATCTTTGACAGCAAATTGAATGTTGATCAACCCGATGGTTTTCAGCGCCATGGCAATCGTGCGCGTGTGCCGATCAATCTGTTCAAGCACATTTTCGCTCAAGTCGAATGTTGGAAGCAGCGCGTAGCTATCGCCAGAATGAATTCCAGCTGGTTCGATGTGCTCCATCACTCCAAGAATCTGAACATCTACGCCATCGCAGATTGCATCCGCTTCGGCTTCGATGGCTCCTTCTAAGAAGTGGTCGAGAAGAATTCGATTGCCTGGAATATCTTTCAACAGATCAACCACATGATTTTCGAGTTCTTTCTCGTTGATCACAATCTTCATGTTCTGTCCGCCAAGAACGTATGAAGGGCGGACAAGCAGTGGAAATCCAAGGTCTTTGCAAAGCTCCAGAGCTGTATCTGCATCTTCGGCCACTCCAAATTTCGGATACGGAATTCCGTGTTCTTTAAGTAGTTCGGAGAAACGACCGCGATCTTCGGCAAGATCGAGCGATTGAAAATCGGTTCCGATGATCTTAATGCCATATCGCTCCAGTTTCTCTGCCAATTTCAAGGCAGTTTGTCCACCAAGCTGCACAATGACGCCTTCAGGCTTTTCGTGCAAAATGATATCATATATATGTTCCCAAAAAACGGGTTCGAAATAGAGCTTATCGGCCACATCAAAATCCGTAGAAACCGTTTCGGGATTACAATTGATCATGATGGTTTCGTAGCCACATTCTTTGGCCGCCAAAACGCCATGAACGCAGCAGTAATCGAACTCAATTCCTTGTCCGATACGATTTGGACCTGAACCTAAAACAACAATTTTCTTCTTGTCGGAAACAACACTTTCGTTCTTATCCTCAAACGTGGAATAGTAATATGGTGTTTGAGCCGGAAACTCAGCAGCACAGGTATCAACCAATTTGTAAACACGTTGAATATTGAAATCCTGCCGTTTATTGAACACTTCGCTTTCCCAACAATTCAGGAGGTGAGCAATTTGTCTATCAGCATAGCCTTTTTGCTTCGCTTCGTAAAGCAAGGCCTTCGGCAATGTTTCCAATTTGTGGCGCTCAATCTCGTTTTCCAACTCAATCATCTCGTGGATCTGATTCAGAAACCACTTATCAATGCGCGTTATCTTTTGGATGGTAGAAACCGGGATTCCGAGTTTAAAAGCATCATAAATGTGGAACAAACGGTTCCAACTCGCGTGCTTCAAACTATGGAGAATCTGGTCTTGATTCCGAAGTTCCTTTCCATCGGCACCAAGTCCATTCCGTTTAATTTCCAGTGACTGACAAGCTTTTTGCAATGCCTCTTGGAACGTGCGTCCAATTCCCATCACCTCACCAACAGATTTCATCTGAAGTCCCAATTCGCGATCTGCTCCTTTGAACTTGTCGAAATTCCAACGTGGAATCTTTACGATCACGTAATCGAGCGTTGGCTCAAAAAACGCTGAAGTTGTTTTGGTTATCTGATTCTGAAGTTCATCCAAATTATAACCGATGGCCAGTTTGGCTGCAATCTTAGCAATTGGATAACCTGTGGCTTTTGATGCTAAGGCAGAAGAACGACTAACCCGTGGATTGATCTCGATGGCGATGATGTCTTCCTTTTCGTCATCGCTAACAGCGAACTGCACGTTACAACCTCCAGCAAAATTGCCGATAGAACGCATCATGTGAATGGCCATATCGCGCATTCGCTGATAGGTCTTATCACTCAATGTCATGGCCGGTGCAACGGTGATTGAATCGCCCGTGTGAATTCCCATCGGGTCGAAATTCTCGATGGAACAGATGATGATAACGTTGTCATTATTGTCGCGCAGCAACTCCAACTCGAATTCTTTCCATCCGAGCACGGCTTTATCGATCATCACCTCATGGATAGGAGAAAGATGCAATCCGCGATTCAATAGATTATCGAAATCTTCTTGCTCGTAAACAATGGCTGCTCCTGCTCCACCAAGTGTGTAAGATGCGCGGATGCAAAGCGGAAATCCGAATTTCTGAGCAACTTCTTTTCCTTCCAGAAATGATTTGGCCGTAGCCTGCGGTGCCATTGCAACTCCGATCTTTTCCATCAGTTTGCGGAACTTCTCGCGGTCTTCTGTTACTTCGATGGCTTCCACATCCACACCGATCATTCGCACACCATACTTTTTCCAAATTCCCATTTCCTTGCATTTGATGGCAAGGTTGAGTGCTGTTTGACCACCCATTGTAGGTAAAACACAATCGATCTTGTGCTTCTCAAGTATCTCAATGATACTTTTTGGCTCAAGCGGGTTCAGATAAACGTTATCGGCTGTAACCGGATCGGTCATAATGGTTGCCGGATTGGAATTGATAAGTGTCACCTCAATTCCTTCCTCGCGAAGTGAGCGCGATGCTTGAGAACCAGAATAATCGAATTCGCATGCTTGGCCGATCACTATTGGACCGGAACCAATGATCAAAACTGATTTTATGGAAGTATCTCTAGGCATATTTCACTTATTTTTTTGGACGGCTCAAATTCCTGCGAAGTTAGTATCTATGCGGAGGCGACTTTGTCAAAAACAAGGTCAGTTTTAAACATTTTATCCCCGAAACGAAACTTGCGCAAAACACTTAAAATAGGACGCGTTGATTGGACCTATCTTGACAGTGGTAGTGGTGATGAGGTTTGGCTTGCATTTCACGGCTTTGGGCAAGAAGCAGAAGTGATGATGCACTTTATGAAAAACATGAAGCCAACTGCCCGAATCCTAAGTTTCGACCTTCCGCTTCACGGGAATACGATAATTAAGGGTGAAGCAATTAGAATAGGAGACGTTGCAGATCTCCTAGGAAAAGCACTCCGCGAAACTGGTGCTTCAAGTTGTTCCTTGGTTGGCTTCAGTTTGGGTGGGAAAATCGTCTTGAAACTGGTAGAACTCGTTCCAGGAAGAATTAAAGAAATCATACTTATTGCACCTGATGGACTCAGAGTAAATCCGCTTTACTGGTTTGTGACCAACACATTAATAGGAAAAGGATTATTCCAATTGGTGATCAGATTCCCGCAGCCTTTGCTATCGACATCCAAACTGCTTGGCAATTTGGGCCTGATGAATAAAAAGATCGATGAATTTGTGTCGTCTCAACTCAGCACAAGGGAAAAACGTGAAAAAGTGCTCAAAACCTGGATAACCTTTAAGAACCTGACTCCAAACTTAAAAGACGTTCGAAGTAAGATATGGCGCTATCATATTAAACCAACGTTGGTTTTTGGAACATACGACCGCGTAATTCATCCAAAGTTGGCGAAGAAGCTTTCTGGCAGCAATTGCACGACTTCTGAAGTGATAATGATCGATTCCGGCCACAACCTCATTACAAAAAAACACGCGTTGTTCCTCAAGTCCAAGCTAGATCCCGATCAGCAGCTTACCAGCTAGACACCAACTTCAAAATCGTCACCAAATTGGATGATTCCATCCATCGCAGTTCATTTAGTTTTCGCGGCTGCGTATCTTGCGGAAAATTCAGCGCAGCCAAAGCAACCTGCAGAAATTACCCTCGTTATCTAATCGCGTGCAACCAACCGACCAAGAGCTCCAAGATCTAATAGCGGGTTGTCTTAAAAACGACCGCAGATGCCAGCAGAAGATCTATGAACAGTTTTATGGAAAGATGTTGAGCGTATGTATGAGGTATACGAAAGACCTTGATCAGGCAAAAGAGTTGGTGCAAGAAGGATTTATCAAGCTTTTCGGAAACTTAGAGAAATACAAGAACGATGGTTCTTTTGAAGGTTGGGTACGAAGGATTTTCACAAACAATGCGATTGACTCGTTCAGACGGAAAAAACATCAAGATCTGGTGCCAGATGATGATTATCAAGTACTGAATTTGGCAGATGAGAAAGATGAACATGAATTTTTAGATCCGGAAGAGGAAACCATTCAGCCAAAACACGTCATAGAAGCAATGCAGCAACTTTCACCAGCATATCAGATGGTTTTTAACCTGTATGTGATGGAAAATTTCTCGCATCAGGAAATAGCAGATGAACTTGGAATAAGCGTTGGCACATCCAAATCGAACTTGGCGAAAGCCCGAATGAACATGAAGAAGCTTTTGAAGAAGCAATTTGCCGACCGATTTTAATATAGAATATGAGCAACCCATTCGATAATAAATTAAAGGAGAGTCTCGAGCAATTCGAGATGCCTTATGATGCAAATGCCTGGGCAGAGCTGGAGAAGCAGCTTCCTAAAAGTGGCGGTGCTTCAACAAACAGGTTTAGCTGGAAAGCGGCTGCGTTAATAGCAGTGCTAGCTTCATCCGTTGCAACGCTTTTGTATTTGAATTCAGATACGGAAAGCACTAATTCGACTGAACAGACTGAATTGGTTCATGAGCAATCAACCATTCAAGAATCAGCTTCCGAACAAAAAGATGAAGTGATTGTAGCTAAGAAATCGAATCATACCATCAACGCTTCTGAATCTGAGGCTGTAGAGTCTGAAAAAATGGTTCCAGTGGTGGCAGATCAAAATCCTGAAGCCCAAAAATCTGATTCTGAGAATGATGCACAACTACCAATTCCTCTTACCGCAAGTACTGATACGAAAACAGTGCCTACCGAAAAACCTACCACACCTAAGCCTCAAATAAAGCCTTTGGTTGTGAATGTCATTCCGAGTGCTTTGCAGGTTTGCGTTGGAGAAGATCTCAGCTTCCTCGTCACATCATCTGACCCTAAGGCAATCATGAGCTGGGATTTTGGTGATGAGACATCAAGTCGAGAGCAGAATCCATCACACAGATACGTAAACCAAGGCGATTATTCAGTTGTGCTGAAAGCGGAAAACGCCAACCAAACTACAGAACAATTGGTTGCCATAACGGTTAAATCGAAGCCAATGGCAACGCTTGAGTCAATCAAAAGGTTGGATCAATTTGAATCTATTCCTCTCTACGATTTTAACACAACTCTACAACCTAGAGAAACGGCTATTTGGGAATTTTCTGACGGAGCAATTGTAAAGGGAGAAAAATCAAGTCGTTTATTCACAGAGGCTGGTAAGCCAAGTGTCAAGCTAACTGTAACAAATATTTCAGGTTGTAGCACTTCTGAAATCTGGGAAGAAGATAGTCGTGATAAGTTCGACATTTTGGCTCCAACGATATTCACTCCAGACGGAAACAATGATAATGAAACATTCATGCCTGCTACCTTGCCATTTATCGGAATAGACTTCGAATTCAACGTCTTGGACCAGAAAGGCCAAACGGTTTTCCGAACAAATAATCCTGATGAAAGATGGAATGGAAAACTGAATAATACCGGTGAAAAATTAGGCCCGGGAACCTACATCTGGACCGTTGTTCTAAAAGAAGACATCGCGAAGAAAAAAGTATTCAACGGAACAATTATACTTCAGCGCTAGGTGCAATTCGTATCTTTGAAAATTAGCAAATTGTTAAAATGAACTACCTCAACTTGAACAAATCATTAATCACCATTGTAGGATGCTTGGCAATCGTACTTTTTCATTGCTCGCCTAGTTCCGTCAGTGCTCAAACTGTGGATGTCGGACCACCCGACACTTCCGTTTGTAACGGAACGCCAATAACCTTAACTGCCATTACCACAGGTGTTGTTGGGACTCCAACATTCACAGATTTTTCATTCAATGTGGATGACCAACATGGACCTGTTGTAGATATTGGATTTCCATTCGATTACTTCGGAAATACTTATACTCAATGTGTTGTGTCCACTAACGGGTATATCACCTTCGATCTTGCTACAGCCAACACTGGCTCTCCGTGGAGCATCAACAATGCTAGTCCAACCCCTGGAGTTCCAGATAATTCAATCATGTTCCCATGGCAAGACATCAATCCTGGATCAGGGTCAGGAGGCACGAAATCTGCTGATTGCGGTGACGGAACCTTTATCGTTGATTTCGTGGATATTGCTATGTTCAGCTGCACAAGCTTGAACTTTTCCATGCAAGTGAAACTTTATCAAGGCAGCAATATCATAGAAACATATATTGCAAACAAACCATTATGCACAACATGGAACGGAGGTGCAGCCATCCATGGTCTTGAAAATGCAACAGGAACACAATCGGTTATCGTTCCTGGAAGAAATTTTCCAACGCAATGGTCAACTACTAACGATGCTGTGAGATTTACACCTGATGGTTTTGGAAGCTATACCATAGACCAAACCATTCCTTTCAATCCTACTCCTGTTGGAAATGAGACAATAGAATGGACAGATGGCCAAGGCAATGTGCTTGGTTCTACCAATTCTATTACTGTAACACCAATTGCACCCACATGGTATTATTGCACTTATCGTTCTGCTTGTTCAGCCATAACAGTTTCAGATTCAATTCTAGTCACACTTGGTAATGTGAATATCTCAACCCAGCCAACAGATGCTTCATGCTTTGGCTTTGCAGATGGCTTTGTAAAAGTTGACCCTGTTGGAAGTGCTTATCCAGTATCACTTGCATTAAGCGACCCAAGCGGAACACAACTTCAATTAGTAAACGGTGTTTACGGTATCGACACCCTTTTCGGATTGGTTGCTGGAGATTATACGGCAACAGTTACCGATGGTGTAGGCTGCCAAACATCATTGGATTTCACTATTGACGAGCCGACCCTTTTGGTTCCCAATGCCGGGCATTTCGATATATTATGTAATGGTTATGATGACGGCAAGGCGTATTCGTATCCTTTCGGTGGAATTGGTCCGTATGAAACTGTTTGGAATGACCCACTGGCCCAAACAACCGATACCGCCTATTGGCTTGCTCCTGGCGCGTATACACTCACGGTAACTGATGCACAAAATTGCGTTTCCGATACGACACTATCCATATCTGAACCGCTACCGCTTATCATAACGATGAGCTCAGGAGCTGATACTTGTTTGTATACAAATGGCGCGGTTAGAGCTGTTGTGCAAGGCGGAACTGTTCCGTACATCTACACGTGGAACAATCTTGGTGGCGATTCTGCCAACTTCGACATGGACAGCGTCAATTACGCTTGGAGTTTGCTCTCCAACCTTTCCCAAGGTGAATATGGCGTTCTTGTAACTGATGCTAACGGATGTTTTATTGAAAGCAGCATTTCTGTACCTGTGATTCCACCTCCCTATGCAGACTTCTTAAGCCGTTCAAAGCCGCTGGAATTCGTAGACCCTGAGGTTCAGTTTGACAACGAAAGCTCTGCGGCATTGACATACGAATGGCATTTTGGAGACAGTCAGATTTCTTACGAAGAGAACCCACTGCATTCTTACGACACTGCAGGTGTGTTCTTAGTGATGATGATAGCCTACAACGACCCACAATATGGATGTGCTGACACTACATTCAAGTACATTGAAGTGGAGCCGATGTTCACCTTCTATATTCCTAGCGGATTTACGCCAGATGATGACGGCCTGAACGATACATGGGGACCTTCTGGTCAGAATTTCCAATATGCAAGCTACAATGTCAAGATTTTCGACAGATGGGGAAAATTGATCTGGCAAACTGACAATCCAGACAAGTTTTGGGATGGAACTTATCAAAGCTCACTTAAGCCAGTAAAGCAAGGCATGTATGTTTATGTGTTCGATCTGAAAAAATCGAGTACGTTTGAACCAAAGACAATTACAGGAACTGTTTCTTTGTACAGGCACAAGTAAATTACATGAACTTGCAGAATCCAGAATTCAAATGATTTTCCACTATATACGAAGGACCGTTTGTCTTTTATTTATAATTGGTATCTCATTTCATACTGCCTTCGCCCAACCTGGCTGTCCAAACATTACCTGCGGACCAAACCAAATTGTTGATTGCAATGTAAATTGTGCGAATCTGACTGCAACTGTTCTGGAAACAGGAGCAACCACGACCTACACCGTTTCGTCAACTCCTTATGCACCGCCAGCGCCATTTACAGGAGGCACGGCACAGTTCATTAACACCGATGATATTTGGGGCGATATTATCACCTTACCCTTTAACTTCTGCTTCTACGGTACCAGTTACAATCAACTTGTGATCGGAGCAAATGGTCTACTGACATTTGACCTTACTCAAGCAAATCAATATTGTGCTTGGGAATATACCGCAACGTGTCCAACTACCACCCCGCCTGGAGCTCCAAATTACGGTCTATATACAAACTCGATCATGGGTGCATATCATGATATTGATCCATCTGTGTGCACCGGTTTGTTTAATCCAGTCTGTCCTGCAGACATTAACTACATAATCGGAGGCTCTGCTCCATGTAGAACTTTTACTGTGAATTTCACAACCGTACCACTGTATAGTTGCAATAATCTGGAAACAACTCAACAGATCGTTCTGTACGAAACAACAAATATTATTGAAGTATATCTTCAGAATAAACCAGCATGCGCAAGTTGGAACAGTGGAAACTCAACTGTAGGAATCCAAGACGCCACGGGTGCAAACGGCATCACACCTCCAGGAAGGAACACTGGTAATTGGAGTGCCAGCAATGAAGCTTGGAGGTTTACGCCAAGCGGTGCTCCCAACTACGTTGTAAACTGGTACGATGGAGGAAATCTTGTTGGAACAGGTCTTACGCTCAATGTTTGCCCAAGCGCTACCACTACGTACGATGCTGAGGTTGTTTACACAAATTGTGATGGTGCCGTAGTAACGGTAACGGACCAAGTAACTGTTACTCAAAACAGCACCGTTTCTGTAAACGTTAATCCAACCATTGCTAATATCTGTAGTGGTCAATCAGTAAGTGCTACCGCAAGCAGTCCAAACGCAGGCATTGTATACTCTTGGTCGCCTGCAACTGGTCTTTCAACTACTTCTGGCCCTACAGTCACGGCATCTCCTACTACTACTACACTTTACACTGTGACTGGTGATGATGGTAATTGTGCAGCGAGTGCAAACGTAAATGTGGTAGTGGTAGATATTCAATTGCAAACTAGCTCAACTGATGCTTCGTGCGCAGGAGATGATGGTACCGCAACTGTGACTCCTTCGGGCGGAGTTGCTCCATACGCCTATTCGTGGTCGACAGTTCCAGCTCAAAACACACAAACTGCAACGGGATTGGCAGCCGGAAACTATGATGTGACGGTGACCGATGCTACGGGGTGTTCTCAAACAACTACCGTTACAGTTTCGCTTACGCTAGGTTCTTTATCACCTCCAACAATGACTTCAACAGATGCTGTGTGTACCTCAGCAAATGGAACAGCAACTGCGACCCCGATAGACGGGATTGCTCCATACACCTATTCTTGGAATACGAACCCAGTGCAAACGACTCAAACAGCAACAGGGCTTACCGCTGGCACGTACACAGCAACAATCACCGATAATGGAGGCTGCAGTGCTTCCAATACTGTAATTGTAGGAATTGATCCTGGTAACTTGAGTGTTGCAATTTCTTCGTTCGCAGACGCCCTTTGCAACGGTTCATGCGATGGAACAGCCACTGCTTTGGCGCAAAATGGCACAGCACCTTTCCAATATGCATGGGACGACCCAACATTTCAACAAACAAGCGTTGCAACAGGGCTTTGCGCGAACACTTATAACGTTGGTGTTGCGGATGCAAACGGATGCCTTGCAACGGCTCAAGTGGTCATTACAGAACCAACACCAATTGTAGCAAATGCCGTGATGGACAACCAATCCAATTGCGGTAATCCTGATGGTGGAGCCAGCGTTGTGGCTAGTGGTGGTACTGTCGCGGTTGATTATACTTACACTTGGAATTCAGTTCCTCCTCAAATAACCGCAACTGCTGTTGGACTTCTTCCTGGAAACTATACGGTTTCCGTTACTGACGATAATGGATGCTCTGAAATAGCAAATGTGGTTGTTACTTCAACACCTGGATTTACTGCTAGCATCACGTCATCTACCGATGTTAGCTGTTTCCTAGGCTGCGATGGCAACGCTACAGTTCAAGAATCTGGAACTGCCGTGTTGCCCGTTACATATTCGTGGAACACGGTTCCAGTTCAGCAATCTGCAACAGCAACGAACCTTTGCGCTGGCAGTTACACGGCAACGATCACCGATAATGTTGGGTGTATCGCTACTGCTAGCGTTACCATCGCTGAACCTACCAAGGTTACTGCGAATGCTATCAATAGTTCAAACTTGATCTGTATTGGAGAATCTTCGGATTTAACGGCTTCTGCATTTGGTGGAACTCCTCCGTACCTAAACTTTGGCTGGACATCAAATCCGAACGATCCTACTTTGAATGCAACGCAGCAAAATCAAACTGTTAGCCCGTTGGTGACCACCACTTACACGCTAATTGCTATTGATGCCAACGGCTGCACAACCGCTCCAGTGACTACTACTGTGCAAGTAAGAGACCCATTGACATTGAGCGTTACGCGTCCGATTTTCAGTCCAGACACTGGAATTTGCCCATACGATTTTGCCGTAATTGACCTTCAGGCTTTTGGAGGTGATGGTGATTACAGATACTTCTTAGCCCCAGATAACCTCAACCCAGTTGTATTGCCAATGCAGGTTCAACCAAATACAACAACTACTTACAATTTCAATGTACTTGATGGTTGCACAACGCCACCAGCATTTGCATCTTCCACTATTACTGTGTTCGTTATTCCTACCGTAGATTTTATCGGAGACGACCTTTCAGGATGTGATGTGCACACGGTTCAATTTTCGGATGAAACAACTCCAAACCCGGTTCTTTGGAACTGGAGTTTCGGTGACCCAAATTCATCGGCAAATACCAGTACGGCAGAAAATCCTGTGCACGAATTCTCTGGTCCTGGATTGTATAGCATCAGTTTACATGTTAAATCGGCTGAAGGCTGTATTTCTGACAGTACTAAGAATTCGTATGTGGAAGTTTTTCCGCTTCCAATTGCCAGATTTGATCTCAATCCTGAAAAAACCAATGTTTTGGATGGAACGATTCAGTTCACCGACCAATCTATTGGAGACATAGCCGCTTGGAGCTGGAATTTTGGAGACGGTGAAATTTCCGACATACAGAATCCTGAACATAATTATCAAGATACTGGAACTTTTACCGTTTGGCTTTTGGTGACAACCGTGGACGGCTGTGAGGATGAAACGACACGTCAAGTGGAAATTGAACCTGACTTCATGTTCTATGTTCCTAACGCCTTCTCTCCAAACAGAGATGGAAAAAATGATCTATTCCGTGGATACGGAGAGGGAGTAGATTGGAACACGTACCAGATGAGCATTTTCAACCGATGGGGTGAAGAATTGTACTTCACAAGCAACATTGATGAGCCTTGGAATGGATGGTTCAAGAACCAAGAGGTTCCGAATGATGTGTATGTATATACGATCAGAATATTCGACCTAAAGGGTAACGAACACAATTACTGGGGTCACGTTACACTCTACCGCTAGAGGCATTTCAAGTCTGTCATTCGCATAACATTTAGATCTTACCTGAATAAATACCTTTTCCAAGAAATCTTAACATTAAACCGTTAAGATTAAACGAATTTGTGCAACTTGACCTTTGAATGAGCAACCTACGCAACCGTAGATAGTCTTGTTCAGTAACCAATCAAAATAACTCGTGCAATCGACCAACCTCCTTCATTTTAGGACCAGCAGTCTACTCTTAATACCGCTTCTCCTATTTTCATCGTCTTTATTCTCACAAAATCCTGAAGCGCTTGAGAACGCTGAAATCTACAGTCAGCATGGCGTATCTATTTCCTCAGCTTTGGAAAACTGCGAAAACATCCACAATGGAACAGCCAAGCAATTCCTACTGCTGACTATAAAGAACGAAACCACTTCTCGATTAGAGGTTTCTTTCAAGCGAAACACTTGGTACAACGGAATATGCAGCTCATGTGATTCCAGTAGCTCGGAAAACACGATAGAAGTGACAATTGAACCCAACAGTGAACTAAAAGGCGAATGTGATGCGAACAATGGACTTCGCATTTTCTCAAAAATGCTGAACTTGAATAACGTTCGGCAGCTCACTCATTATGAACTCGTAGATGTTATCGTTCATGAAGCAGACTAGACCATTCTATTCTCGGGGCATTTGGTTTGCTCTTATTTTAGCTCCGTTCATTTCGTTAAATGCATTTGCACAATGCGATGTAATTGCAAATGCCACTTACTCGGAAATAACTTGTGGAGAATGTGTGACGCTTTCTCACTTTGGTTCCACTCAAGGTAACATTAGCTTCTCCGAAGATTTCAACAGTGGGCAACCGACTGGTTGGTCGTTCACGCAGCAGGCTTCCTTCAACAATCCTTGCAGCCCGAATGGAGTTGATGGAACCACGCATCTTTGGATGGGAGACCAATCAGCTGCGCCTCGTTCATTGGAAACACTTCCATTGAATTTTGGTCCTGCTGTAGCACCCGCAGGCGGTACCATTTGCTTTGACATGTTGTTTGCCCAACAGGGAAACGCATCACCATGTGAAGGCCCTGACGAACCTCAGGAAGGCGTATATCTACAATATTCGATAAATGGAGGTGCCACATGGATCACTATCAACTATTTCGATCCAAATGGCGGTAACGACCCTCAATTGGTTAACTGGAACAATTGGTGCTTTCCAATTCCAGCTGGAGCTTTAGTCAACGGGGTTCAGTTCCGCTGGTTTCAAGATGCGGATTCAGGTGCTGAATACGATCACTGGGGAATTGACAATGTGGAAATTATTGTGAATGATCCCACCGTACAATACACTTGGGTTCATGATGGGTACACAACTCCGCTTCCAGGAGACAATCCAACTCCAGTATGTCCACTCGCGACAACCACTTACACGGTGAACATGACTTCTGCTAATGGCAACTGTACGGACAACATTCAAGTTGTGGTAGTGAATCCAGTAGTAACGGTTAACGCTGGGCCAGACCAACAAGTCTGCCCTGGCGATTGCATTAATTTAGCTGGAACGGCCACTGTTATTTTTGATCCAGGAGGCCTTACAACCTTCTCCAATAATCAAACTGAGGATTTTGATGCATCTATAATTGGCGGAGCAACGGTCAATGTAAATGTTCAGGATCTGAACATGACTACAGTTAATCCTAATTCACTGGTTGAGGTTTGTCTTTCTAGTCTGACCTTTGAAGGTGGTCTTCTAGGTACGGATGGAGTCGAACTGTTAAGCCTAACCCTTGTCTGTCCTGATGGTACAACAGTATTGCTAACTCCAGATGGCATTGCACCAGCAGGCGGAGGATTATTCGGTAATCCATCATATTATGAAAACGCGTGTTTCGTTAGCTCAGGTGGCACCGCATTGTCTGGTGCTAATCCCGAGCCAATAACCGGAACATTCAACTCAAACCAATCTCTTTCCGGTATGGACGGGTGTACAGCAAATGGAGTTTGGTCCATTGAAGTATCGGCTGGTGGCTTAATTGGAGGCAATGGAACATTTGATGGTTGGTCCATTACTTTCAATGATGAACCAGAAGAATACACTCCTGATGTACTTTGGTCTCCTACGACCTATATGGCCGCTGGACAGGAAACAACATTAACTCCTCAAGTATGCCCCAACGCTGCTACCACATATACGCTAACTGCTTCAGACGATGCTGGTTGCGTAACCGTAACTGACAACGTTTCTATTACTATCGACCAGAATTGCTGCGACCCGCAAACACCACCTATCCAAGGACCAACGCCTCTTTGCCAAAACGCAACTGGAAACGTTTATTCAGTAACCAACACCCCTGGTTCCACTTACGCTTGGACTGTTCCTGCGGGAGCAACTATTACAGCTGGCCAAGGAACAAATTCGATCACTGTTAGTTTCGGCACTTCTGGCGGACAGATCACGGTTGTGGAAACCATCAACTGCGGTGATGGACCTGCCATAACCTTTGATGTGGTTGTTGACCCAGCTCAAACATTGGTCGTCACAAATCCGGCTGCTGTTTGTCAACCAGGAACGGTTGATCTTACATCTGCTGCAGTCACCGCAGGAAGCACTGGTGGAGGAGCATTGACATATTGGACAGATGCGGGTGCCACCAATGCGTTGGCAAATCCTGCTGCAGTTGCAACATCTGGAACGTACTACATTCAAGCAGGATCGGGAAGTTGCTCCGACATTCAACCTGTGTCTGTAACCGTTAACAATTGTGTTGGATGCACAATGGACGCCTTGGACATGCAATTGAGTGATTGTTATACTTCTGGTCAAGGATTTCTGCAATATGATGTGGAAGGAACTTTGACATTCAGCAATCCACCAGCCACCGGTCAATTGATAGTTTCTGACTGCTATCAGAATATTCAAACCTTCAATCCACCGTTCGTCAGTCCATTGGTATTCACCTATTCTGGTCTTCCTCAAGATGGTCTTCCATGCGATTTCGGAGCCGTTTTCACAGACGATCAGGCTTGCCTTATTTCTGCCACTTATATCGCTCCACCAACCATAACATATTATTTTGCGGAATGCACAAGTGGTGCAGGAGTGGTAGATGGAACAATCGAATTCAATAACCCGCCAGCTACTGGAACAATTGTCGTTAGCATTTTTGATGGGACAAATACGCAGGTCACTAATATTCAACCTCCTTTCAATAGCCCAGAAGCATGGCAGGTTACTGGACTCGATCCAGCGGCATCTACTTACGTTATCACCTATTATTTCTCCGATTTTCCAACGTGTGAACAGATTCAAACCATACAATGTGGTTGTGCAGCAGAAGGAGGAACGACAACTACGACAGTTTCCGGAGATGGAACCATCGATTTCATTCTCTGTGATGGCGATCAATTGGATATTGTGAATAATGGAGATTATAGTTTCCCTGAAGATGAAGGTCCTCTAGGTCCATATCCTTACCAACCGGCTTACACATTCCTAGTGTATGGTTGCCCACCGACACCTGGGGTTTTTCCTGGAGATGATCCTTGCTTTGCCGGAATCATTCCGAGTGATGGCAGTATGATGGATATCAATGATCCAAACTCCATTTTCGCATTATTCCCACCTGGACTTCTTCCAAATAATGAACTTTACTTCGTTCCAATAACTCTTTACCACTACGACCCAGTTGCAGGTAATTATATTATTAACGCCAATTGCTGGAATATTGGAACCGTAACAACCGTTAGTTATCTCCCACCAGTAACGTCTGTAGTAACCCCAGATTGCCAGACAAATACGGTAACAGTTACTGTAAATGGAGGTTATCCAGAGGTTTTTGGAGGTGACTTCACTGCATCCAATTTGGTTCCAGCTACGGCCAATTTCGTAAACATCACATGTCAGAATGGAGGTGATATTGTGATTGAGAATCTACAGGATGGTGACAATTATTCGTTCGATATTACCGATGCAAATGGCTGTCCACATCCTATTACCGGTGGACCATTTGTTGCGCTACCAATTGCAGATGCTGGTATTGATGCCCAAACATGTATTCTTTCCTATGATCTAGAGGCAATTGCCAGCTACGGAACGGGCTCTTGGACCGGAGGACCTGCTGGAACAGTATTTTCTCCTAGTGCCAATACCCCAAATGCAACAGTTACCGTCCCATCTGCTGGCACCTTCACTTTTACATGGACAGAAGACAACGGAAACGGGTGCGTTGCATCGGATGATGTTGTCATTACCTTCTCACTAATGAGTATTCCTGCTGTGATAACAGATGCGGCTTGCGGATCAACAGACGGACAGATCGTTGTTGCGCCTCAAGGTGGAGTTGGTCCATACACTTACAGTTGGACCAGTGGAGGAAACTCTCCAGTAGAAACAGGTTTGGGAGCTGGCATCGTCACCGTGACGGTAACAGATGCAACCGGTTGTAGCCTAGATTCTACGTTCGTGGTAATGCAACCTATCACGTTCAATTATGTGGTGAACACCGCTGATGAAACATGTTTCGCTGCATGCGATGGGCAAGTGAGTATTGTACCTGACGGCATTGGTCCTTACACCTACGGATGGACTCCGAATGTGGGTAACTCTGGACAAGAAAACAACCTTTGCCGAGGAAACTATCAAATCCTAGTAGCTGATCAAGATGGTTGCACGCAAGTTGTACTCCTTACCATTGGCGGTCCAACAGAAGTCGTAGCTCAAGTAAGTTCCGATGTAAGCGAAGTGTGTATCGGTAGCTCTGCGAATCTCACAGCAGTAGTAGTCGGTGGAACTCTTCCGTACAGCGCGTATCAGTGGACCTCCAATCCAAATGACCCTTCTTTGGTTGCCAATGTTCAAAATCCAACTGTAAGCCCAACACAAACAACGACTTACACGCTTGTAGTGACAGATGCAAATGGCTGCACATCAGCTCCTAAAGTTGTGACCATTGATGTCCTTCCTCCTCTTACGCTAAACGTGATCAGGCCGTTTTTCAGTCCTGATACCACGATTTGCCCATATGATTTCGCTACACTGAACCTAATAGCTGGAGGAGGCGATGGAAACTATCAGGTCTACCTTCTCCCCGATAACGTCAACCCTGTAACACTTCCACTAGACACACAACCTGCTGTTACGACCACATTCAATTTCATGGTGCTTGACGGATGTGGAACACCTCCAGCGTTCGCATCAAGCACGGTTACTGTAGTTCAGCTACCATTAATTCAAATTGATGCACAACCTGATAGTGGTTGCCACCCACTCACAGTTGATTTTACCGATCTAACGCAACCAACACCCACATCGTGGAATTGGAATTTTGGAGACCCAGAATCAAACTCGAATTCTTCAACTGTTATTGACCCGACACACGTTTATTCCAGTCCAGGGCTTTATGATGTATCGCTGTCAATCACAACAGCGGAAGGCTGTGTTACTGATACTGTATTGAGTGATTTCATCGAAGTGTTCCCACTCCCTTATGCGAATTTCGATATGAACCCTGAAGTGACAAACCTTCTTGATGCAGAAATAGATTTCACCGACAATTCTACAGGAAACATTGCGAGCTGGAATTGGAACTTCGGTGATGGATCCGCATCAAATATAGAAAACCCAACACACTTGTATAGCGATACTGGAACCTACACCATAGACCTTTTAGTCACAACTATTCACGGCTGTACAGACGAAGTTTCGCGCCAAGTAATCATCGAGCCAGACTTTATGTTCTACGTTCCAAATGCTTTTACACCAAACGTTGACGGAAAAAATGATGGCTTCCGAGGTTATGGTCAAGGTATAGATTGGGACACTTACCAAATGTCAATTTTTGACCGATGGGGAGAGCTCATTTATTATACCGAAGACATCAATGACCCATGGGACGGAAGCTACAAAGGAGCTCAAGTAGAAAATGATGTCTACGTGTGGAAAATCGGATTCAACGACTTTAGAGGAAACGACCACCAGTATTATGGACATGTCACATTACTTCGATGATTAATCAGTCAATGTCAATCAAAGCTCTGCAATTCACCCATTTACCGAGGTTGTTGCTGATTGAATGGATTGAACATTTACTTACATTTGACAATTCTATAAAACCCCCTTCAATGAGAATATATTTTAGATTGTTTGCGACAGCAATGATTATGTTGCAATTGTTTTCCAATGGAACTAGCGCTTTAGCTCAAGACAACGTTGGTATTGGCACTACAACTCCTCATGAGAATGCCATATTGGATGTTTCTTCCAATAAGAAAGGACTTCTTATCCCCCGATTGAATACACTTCAGAGAACTACACAGATCAACCTAATTGCTGGAGCCGATGGTCTAATTGTGTATGACACTGATCTTTCTCAATTCTGCTACTGGGATGAAACCAATGCACAATGGGTCTGTATTGGAGGTGGCTTTGGGTCTACTGGCCCAACAGGTCCTACAGGAGCTCAAGGTGCTGCGGGCCCAGCTGGAGCACCCGGCAGTAATGGAGCAACAGGCCCTCAAGGCCCAACAGGTGTTGGAGTTGCTGGCCCAACTGGTCCAACCGGTCCCGTTGGAGCTAACGGATTACCTGGAAGCACGGGAGCCACTGGCCCTGCTGGCCCTGCTGGCCCAACTGGAGCAGACGGAATTGCTGGTCCTACTGGCCCACAAGGACCAACAGGTCCTTCGACAGGAGTTCCTGGCCCGACAGGACCTGCTGGAGCGAATGGTGCAACTGGTCCCGCTGGTGCGAACGGTGCAACTGGTCCTGCTGGTCCTGCGGGCGCTCAAGGGCCTGCGGGAACAAATGGTACGAACGGAGCAACTGGTCCTGCTGGCCCTGCCGGTCCTCAAGGGCCCGCTGGAACGAATGGTACGAACGGGGCAACAGGACCTGCTGGTGCTCAAGGCCCTGCGGGCCCTCAAGGTCCCGCTGGACCTACAGGCTCTTCCGGAACTGCGGGTCAAGGAATTAGTCAAGCCTCCGCAACATCTGAAGTTCGAATTATTGGAACAAATGACGGTTCATACAGCAGTTCAGCTGGAGTGGGTTACACTCCTGGGGCGTTTCAATTGGTTGATGCTATGTCTGTCACACGAACTGTGACGAGCGGAAGCTCCTTATTGGTCTCTTTCAGTGGTCATGTCGAAGTTGACGACCTAAACTGGTATGGACCTGAACTAATCTATTTCAGAATTTTGCGAGATGGAACAGAAATAGGTAGAACAGCAACGTACACACATGATGACGCTTACTATTTCATTAATTCTAATGTTGCCTTGGTTGTAGGTGATACGCCCGCAGCTGGCAATCGAACGTACACTGTGGAATGCTGGATTCCCGACACTTATGGTTCAGGAACGGAATCTTTTAACATAAAAGAGAGGTATCTGACCGTAACGGAAATTCGACCGTAAACCGTTGATGCAGAGCATTAAGCTAAAACTTTTACAGAAACTCAAAACACATAACACAATGAAGTCTACATCCGCAATCATACTAGGATTTTCGCTGGTGGTACTATGCTCCAGCAATGGATTTAGCCAAGGTTCACCCGTCAAACGCAATACCAATTTTGAAGTTGGAGACGTCCTTAGTTCTTCTACAGGAACTATAACTGGAGACCTTCGAAAAGCTACTGTCGGAGATGACGAAGCGATTGCTGTGTTCACTGGTTCAAACTCGAACCTACGTAGTGATGTAATTAGAACCAGCGGTGTGGTCTCAGTCAAAGTATCGGAAACAGTTAAAATTTCGAAAGGCGATTTGTTAGCCGTTGCTGAAGACGGAAAGGTTGGGAAATTAGAGAAAAGTGGAACTTCGATAGGAACAGCTGTATCAGAACCACAAAACGGTATGGTAAAAGTGAGATTGAACTTTGAATATGTAACAGTTAAGTGATTATAGCTCATTTAATGAGCAATACAGAGTCAATTGCAGAAAAAAGGGGTGTTTCAAACGAAACGCCCCTTTTTTTTGTAGCTAAAAACCAAATTACGCATCAATCTTAGCGTATTTCGCGTTCTTTTCGATGAACTCTCTACGCGGTGGAACTTCATCCCCCATAAGCATGCTAAAGATTCTATCTGCCTCTGCAGCGTTATCTATAGTGACTTTTCTTAGGGTTCTGAAGCTAGGATCCATGGTCGTTTCCCAAAGCTGCTCAGCATTCATCTCTCCAAGACCTTTATAGCGCTGAATTCCTACAGAACTCTCTTTGCCTTCGCCTTTCAACTTCATCACTGCAGTGTCGCGTTGAACATCATTCCAGCAATATTCTGATTTAGCACCTTTTTTCACCAAATAAAGTGGAGGAGCAGCTATGTATAGATAACCTGCCTCTACCAATTCGCGCATATATCTGAAGAAGAATGTCAGAATAAGGGTAGCGATATGACTACCATCAACATCAGCATCGCACATGATGATGACCTTATGGTAACGAAGTTTCTCCATGTTCAACTCACGCTCATCTTCAGCAGTACCAATGGTTACGCCAAGCGCTGTGTACATGTTCTTGATCTCTTCATTCTCAAAAGCCTTGTGTTGCATGGCCTTCTCCACGTTCAGAATCTTTCCGCGCAAAGGAAGAATGGCCTGAAACATTCGGTCACGGCCTTGCTTGGCTGTTCCGCCCGCAGAATCTCCCTCGACAAGGAATAATTCGCAGTTTACTGGGTCTTTATCAGAGCAATCAGACAGTTTTCCTGGAAGGCCAGAACCGCTCATTACGTTCTTACGCTGAACCATTTCGCGCGCTTTGCGAGCAGCATGACGAGCAGTCGCTGCAAGAATCACCTTCTGAACGATGATCCTCGCATCAGCAGGATGTTCTTCCAAATAGTTCTCCAGCATTTCACTCACTGCCTGGCTAACTGGAGCTGTTACTTCTCTGTTTCCCAATTTGGTCTTTGTCTGACCTTCAAATTGTGGCTCTTGAACTTTAACAGAAACAATTGCCGTCAAGCCTTCACGGAAATCATCTCCTGAAATCTCGAACTTGAGTTTGTCCAACATTCCAGAAGCATCTGCGTACTTCTTCAATGTATTGGTCAAACCTCGTCTGAAACCTGAAAGGTGCGTTCCTCCTTCGTGTGTGTTGATGTTGTTTACGTAGGCATGGATATTCTCCGAGTAGGAGGTGTTGTAAACCATCGCCACCTCAACAGGAATCCCTCCTTTCTCTCCTTCAATACTGATGACATCACTGATCAGTCTTTCACGATTTCCATCAAGAAAAACGACAAATTCTTTCAATCCTTCCTCTGAATGGAACGTTTCTGTTGGAAACTCTCCTTTATCATCTGGATTTCTTCTATCAGTTAGCGTTACGGTAATTCCTTTGTTTAGGAATGACAGTTCGCGCATTCTTGTAGCGAGCGTTTCGTAATTGAACACCAGCGAATCGTCAAAAATCTGATTATCAGGGTAGAACTCAACTTCGGTTCCGCGAAGTTCAGTTGTTCCAATTTGCTTCACCTCATTAATTCTCTTACCTCGGCTGTACTCCTGTTGCCAGATTACACCTTCGCGATAAACGGTTGCCCTCAAATTGACCGAGAGCGCATTGACCACGGAGACTCCTACCCCGTGCAATCCGCCAGATACTTTGTACGAGTCTTTATCGAACTTACCACCTGCACCGATCTTGGTCATTACAACCTCCAAGGCAGAAACGCCTTCTTTCTTGTGCATATCAACCGGAATACCTCGACCGTTATCACGGACAATGATTCCATTGTTTTCGGTAATGGTGACATTAATGTGGTCGCAATGTCCAGCAAGTGCCTCATCAATCGAGTTATCGACAACCTCGTAGACGAGATGATGAAGTCCTCTTATTCCTACATCTCCAATGTACATGGATGGACGCATTCTTACGTGCTCCATCCCCTCCAAGGCCTGAATACTATCGGCCGAATACGCCTTTTGCGGCTTATCTTTTTCTTCCACTGTTTTCGATTATTTTGGGTTAAATCAAATCAACCCCCGAAGATACTCAAAACACCCCCGAAAGCCCCGTAAATACTGGGGTTTCGTTCTCATTTATCAACAAAAAACGGGCAGTTTTACACACCCTGAAATCAGAAGCTGAAATGCAGTCCGGCAATGAAGCTGAACCGTTGTGCTTGATACTGATTCCATACTTCATAACGAAGTGCAGCAATGTTTCTTAGGTCCACAAAAGCACCCAGCCATCTTCGGTAGCGGTATTCTACTCCGATATTGGCATCCGCATATCCTTTAAGCGTTATTGGAGTCATGCTCACAACTCCCATGGAATCGGTACTGAACCCGCGCGCAACTCTTGCTCCATAGGCGCTGATGGAAGCCTTGAAGATGAGTTTGTCTTTGAGATTGTAATTACCTGCAAACGTGAACCGGAATGGTGCCTCGTGCCAAGGTTTGATACTGTCTGTTGGCATTACAAAAAGTCTATATTCCGCTTCGGCAACCAGTTGAAGTTTGCTTTTCAATTGATAACTCAAAGCTCCTTTAAAACTCGTTACGCGCACGTCATGGAACTCAGCGAGAAACTTATTGCCCAAGCCGTTTGATGTGTCATTGACGAAGAACATCTGCTGTCCGGTAATGATTTCTGCTACGGAAAGATCATAACCAATGCTTCGTGTGATGCTTCCTTTAAAGCCACCATAAATATTCAACCTTTCCCAGCTATTGCTAAGCGCTTGGTTTGTGTTGAAATATGGATTGACCTGAGAAATGGAGCGCAATCCATTACGTTGAACTCCGCCTTTTGCTCCTACATAGAATCGGAGCATGTCTTTCACGATGAAATAATGAAAATTCACCACTGGAAAAAGGAGAATCTTGGTAGTCGTGTCGTTTACATCGAGTGCGAAATTCACTCCAAGATCAATTCCCCAACGTTCTCTTCTTGCTCTGAATTCAGGCTGAATTCCCCAGATTAAATTATTGGTCTTAAGACTTGGTTGAGCCAGATTGTAATAATCGAACGCAGTTCGGATGAACATCTGTTCTTTCTTGATCTTGAATGCAACTCCAGCCGATAGTGCGGCATAATGCTCTTCGGCTTGGAAATTATCGCGCGTGTATTTATAGGCAATGGCTGCTTCGTTGAGCAGATGAAGCTTTTTCTCGCGCAGCGCATTCAGATCTAAATTGAAGCCCACATGATGAAATACCTGATGCATGCTATCACCTTTGGCCGCATTGGCATTGCCAAATGTGACATCTGAAA
Source organism: Flavobacteriales bacterium (assembly GCA_021739695.1). Classification (NCBI taxonomy): domain Bacteria; kingdom Pseudomonadati; phylum Bacteroidota; class Flavobacteriia; order Flavobacteriales; species Flavobacteriales bacterium. The sequence continues at coordinate 61,499 of JAIPBM010000011.1, forward strand.
ACTTGAATCCGTAGTAGTAATTTTCATCCACATCATATTCCAGTTTGCCAGCCAACACATGATTCTTCATGAAATATTTACCAAATCCGGTGATGCCAGCATCAGTAAAACCAAAGTTTCGAACCTTGTTCAGCTTTGCGAATGAAGCGTGGTAGCGAGCAAAGAAACCTGCTTGATATTTTTTACTGCGTAGGCTGCTAAAACTCGCCTCGAAAAACGGCATGGTGTAATTCCCGAATCCAGCTTTCACAAATCCGTTGTAAAGCTTTGCCAATGGCTCGTTCGAAAGTGTTGCTGCCCGCAATGGCTCCGCTTCATAACCGATCTCCTTGGTTTTTGGCAGCACAGAATAATTGACTGGAGCCAAACTGGCCGAATCGTGTTTTACTTCTGGCTTGGAAAGGATTTTTCGGGCATCTCTGGCCACAGGACGATAATCTTTGCGAATAGTGAAGCGCAAACTGTCTGGAAGTTGCTGACTTGTCTGCGCAAACAGACCGCTACCAACACTGGCTAAAAGCAGCACAAGAACGATTCGAGAAACCATCTTTTTCATTCTACTTCCATTTCAAGTTGATACTCCTCGTCCTCATCTACTTCAAAAATGTCGTCACGCACTTTTCCTTCCTGCTCAAATTCAATATCCCAGCCAGCGCCATCTTTTCGTTCTTCCAATTTTGGCTGCATATCATTCACTCGTTCAAGCTTGAGCTGCGCCTCTTTCTTTAGTTCTCCGTCATAATTGTCGATGAGATTTTGAAGCGTCAGTTTGGCCTGAAACAGGTCATTCCTAGCGATGTAATCATCAGCAAGAAGCAGGAACGATCTCGAGATCCATTCTCCGTAACTCGGGAAGATGTTGACCATTTCGAAGACCAATTTTTCTGATTGGTCATACTCCTGCTCCAAATAATGAATGTAAGCCAAGTTGTAGAGCGCTTCTGCTCCAATCTCGCTGTTCGACTCAAGTAAGGTTTGCTTGAATCGCTCTTGCGCCATACGCAAATTGTTCTCCGCTAAGGCACATTTGGCCGATGTCAAGCTCGCTTCGGCAAGAATTTCTTCGGGCACTTTATCCGAGCGCTGAAGCTTTAAGGCATATTCATGTGCTTGCTCGAAATTGTTGAGCAAATAATTGCAGCGCATCAAACCAACTCGTGCTTCCATGAGGTTTTCTGCGTTTTCGGCAACTTCCTCAAGCATGGTAAATCGTAATAATGCATCGTTGTACTTTTTCTGGAAGAAATAGATCTCCGATGCCGACATCAGCGACCTTTCGGTGAATCCGTTCTTTTTGAACTCCAGCACATGATCAAATCCAACAAGTGCCTGATCATAATCCTTTAGCTGAACCGCAGCTTCTGCTCTGTAGAAATTGGCGTTCAATTTAAAATATCCGTTCGGGAACTTATCGAGATAGGACTTGAACTCTGTCATTGCTCCCGCAAGGTTTCCGCGCAAGTACATCAACTCAGCACTTTCGTAATAAGAGGTGTCCAATGCGCCAGTTGTGATGTCAGGGAAATTGTTGGCGGCCACGTATTTTTCAAATCCAGGAACATCGCCCCGTTCCACGTAGATCTTTTGGATCTTCATCAATGCTTCCTTGGCTTCTTCTGTTGCCGGATAATTCTCCGCCACATCTTCAAACAATGGCAGCGCCTGCGCGTCCAAACTTTGATTGTAGAACAAAAGTCCTTTGTTCAGTTTGGCTTTAGGCACATAACTCGAATTCGGATGTTCTGAAATCACCTTATCGAAATACCTGATGGCTTCGGAACTGTTATCCGTAAAGAAGAATGTCTCGGCAATTTCATATTTGGCATCGGCTGCAAAATCGGTTTCAGGATAGTTCTCCAACATGGCTTTCAACGTTTCCACTTTTGAAGCATTTTGCCCATCTAGCCCATAGCAAACAGCAATTTGGAAGATCGCGTAGTCAGTATCGAACTTATCGAACTTGATGGCCCTATCGTAAAACTCGATGGCTCGCTTGTTATTCTTTTGCAGATAGTAAGCATCGGCAATTCGTAGCAAACCATCGTTCACTCGAAGCGAATCCACTTTTTCGTAATCGACAAAACGTCTGAACCAACTGATGGCATCATCAAAGCGCTGATTCTCGAAATAAACGTAAGCCAGTCCGTAATGAGCCAAACCGAATTCGGAAAGATTGATGGCGCTTGGCGCCTCCATGAATAGCTTGTAGTGTGACTCTGCAGCATTCCAACGCTGCATCCTAGAATACGTTTCTGCTTGCCAAAAAATAGCCTGTGCAGTGATTTTCGGATTGACCGGATACTTATCTGAACGTTGGAAAAAATTGACCGCTGTCTTAAATATCAGGTCATTGAAGAGTTCAGTTCCGCGCAGATAAGCAATGCGCTGATAGGTTTCCTTCAGCCCATCGTTCACCACTTTCATCTTATCTATAGATTTCAGCGCGCTTTCGTAATTGTGAGTCGTGAGATAAACCTTCAACAGAAAATTGTAGGCTTCGTCAACCCGTTCGCTGTTCGGATTCTTATCAATGTATTCTTCAAACGCTTGAACGGCCTCATTATAAGGGTCGTATGAAAGTTCGTATGCTGCCTTGGCAAAATTGAACAGCGCGTCTTCTTGAATCTGCTTATCGAAGGCGTATTTGGATGCAGAACGGAAAGCACTTCTGGCTTCCATTTTCTGATCGGTCTTCAAGTAACAATCGCCCATATGATAATAGGCCAATTGCGTAAGCTCGTCTTCTTCGTCTGTTACTTGTTTATAGTACAGTAATGCCTTTTCATAATCTGCTCCGCGATAGGCTGCATAAGCCAATTTGTATCGGTCATCGCGATTTCCACCCAATTCAGAAATGGCAATTTCCATCTCTGGAACAGCTTCCTTATACTGGCCCAAATTGTAATAAGCTTCGCCAAGCATGCGATGTATTTCACCACTTTTTGACTTTGCAAAATCCTTTTCCAGCAGCTGCTTTCCGTAATCTATCACCTCTTGGTCCTTGCCTTGCCGGTAATAGATCTGTAGGATATAAAATGGCACCACATTACCGAACAGCTTATCCGATTCCAGCTCCTTGAATCCCGTCAGGGCAACTTCGTTCTTTCCTTCCCTATATAATATGTAAGAACTGTAGTAGAGTGCCGGAGATCGGTATTTCTTTCCTCCATTCAGCACATGCGAAAGCGCCTCCTTGGCCTTATCGTACTCTTCTTGTTGAAAATGCGCGTAGCCTTTTTTGAAATAATACTCTTCGAGATATTGCTGATCAAGCTTCAATTCATCGACCAGATCAAATTGGTCGAGAACGGATCTGTACTGCTTCTTGGTGAAATAATAAGTGCCCAATTGAAAATTGGCCATGTTGACCATTGGATGTTCGGGATGAAACTCAATGAAAGTTTGCATCAACGATTCTCCATCCGCATTGAAAAGCTCCAATGCACACGAAGCCTGATAGTAAATCGCATTTTCCTGTTGAATGCTTGGAAGCGCTTTGGTGTGCTGGAGTGCTCGCGAAAACCGTTCTTGCGCTGCCGCGTACTTCCGCTTTTGAAAAAGCTCTATGCCTACGGAATACTCACGGATCGGGTCCACATCCACCGAAACACGCTGAGCCATTGAACCTTCAATTCCCAGAAACAGAATTGATAAGCCAAAACTCACAAAAAAGCAATATTTCTTCCACATTTTCGGCCAGGTCATCCGTGCTAAATTATTGTGATAGCAGCCAGCCATTTTTTTAAAACACAATACTTTTCAACGCGAACATGTTAAGAGTTAAAGGCAAAAACCATCTGCTTGCCAGTTGTTCAGAATATTAACTTTGAACCCATCTCAATGGAAAATCACGATCATATTGTTCAGCTTTCAGACGTCACGGTTTACATCCGCGAAAATGTGGTATTGAATAAAGTTTCTTTCGCCATCGATAAAGGCGAATTCATCTATCTCATAGGACGGACAGGCGCTGGAAAAAGCAGTCTGCTCAGAACGTTGTATGCTGATCTTCCATTGCGCGATGGCGAAGGCTACGTAGCTGGGCATGCATTGGCGGGTATTCAACAAAAGGAAATTCCATTCTTGAGACGGAAATTGGGAATCGTTTTTCAGGATTTCCAACTGCTGACAGACAGAACAGTTGAGAAAAACTTGAAATTCGTGATGGAAGCCACTGGCTGGAAAGACAAGGCAAAAATGGACGAACGCATAGACGAAGTTCTGACGATGGTCAACATTTCCCTTGAATCTAAGTTCAAAATGTCGCATCAACTATCTGGAGGTGAGCAGCAGCGTGTTGCAGTTGCCCGCGCATTGATCAACCAACCGGAAGTTATTTTGGCCGATGAACCAACAGGAAATCTTGACCCCGAAACTTCGGATGGCATTTTGCAGCTGATGATTGACATTACCAAGACAGGAACAAGCGTTCTTCTTGCTACTCACAATTATTCCTTTTTCAAAAAACACCCTGCGCGCACCCTCAAGTGCGAATCTGGTTACGTGATTGACACGCTTCAACGAGTGGGCCCAGAGGATTTCTGAGAACATTCTTTGTCTTCATATTAACCAAAGCCATGGTTAACGTTATGATAATTGAATTCAGGGAAGTAATTTCACGTTCCAATTAATTATCAAACCCAAATGATGAAAAAATCTACTTTATTCATTCTGCCATTGGCCCTTTTCGGCAGTGCCTTTGCTCAGAACCGTGCTACACTGCCTAATTCAATCTCTACTGTTAAAGCGACATCTGGAAAATCATTCTCTGGCAATGAATCGCAACAGCTTAGCAATCCAAGCGCTACTCCATCAACCGCTGAGGCTGGAGAATTTGCAGAGGAAATAATTGGCGATACCAAGTACGATCTTCAGACAAACTCTTCACTGTGTAACAGAATCGTGAATCACGAAACTGGAATTTCAGCCACTTGGACCATGTCTCAAACTGGCGGTCAATACGTTGATCGTGGAACAGGTTACAATTATTGGGATAGAATTCTTGACCAATGGGGATCGCAACCAACAACACGAATAGAATCTGATAGAAACGGTTGGCCATCAATTGCTGTTAACGCAGATGGAAGCGAACACGTGATTTCTCACAACACAAATACAAACAATCTTATTATTAGCTCTCGAGCAGTTGCTGGAACAGGAGCTTGGACTGCTTCTGAAACACTTCTTCCTCCTGTAATTGCAGACGGAAACTATTGGCCAAGAATGGTTGCTGGTGGTGCAGACGGAAATTCACTTCACGTTCTTAGCATCTCTTATCCTTCTGACCCAGTAACTGAAGATTGGATTCTTTACAACGGACAGGCTGGTGCCATCTGTTACTCAAGATCCACGAACAGTGGTGCAAGTTTCGATATCGTTCATGAGGTTATTCCTGCAATCGATTCTACGTTCTACTTCGGTTTTTCTACTGACGATTATGCGATTGATGCAAACGGTGACAACGTAGCCATTTTGATCGGTGGTCTTTCAGCTGGTGTGACATTACTTAGCTCTACAGACAACGGTGATAACTGGACCAAAGTTGTTGTGGATGAATTCCCAATTGCGAAGTATGACTACAAAACAATGATCTCTGACATCGATGATGACCAAATTGCCGACACCGTAGAGTGCAATGATGGATCATTGTCTGTGTTGATAGATGACAACGGAACAGTTCACTGCTTTTGGGGAATTACCCGAATGCTTGATGATGTGATCGCAGAACCTTACTCTTATTTCCCAGGTTGGGATGGTTTGGCCTATTGGAACACCACACGCTCCGTTGAAGATGTAGATACCATTGCTTTTGCCCTTGACCTTAATGGAAATGGCACATTGGATGTACCGACAACAGGAAGCCCAACTTTCCGATTCGGAATTTACAGTACAGGTCTTACCTCACATCCATCTGCCGGTATTGATGCGGACGGAGTACTTTATCTTTCTTATAGCTCGGTTGTGGACGGATCTGATGATGGCGCTGGCCGACTTCTTCGTCACACCTACGTAATGGAATCAGGAGACAACGGAGATACTTGGTCTCCACCAGTTGATATCTACGAAGATGATTTTTCTGAGTGCGCATTCGCTTCTATGGCTAGAACTGTAGACGATTGTATTCATATTCTTTATCAACGAGATGACCAAGCGGGACATTCACTTTCTCAAGATGCAAGCGGAAACCCAACAGACCCAGGAAACACTGGAGGAGAAATCGTTTACACATGCGTTCCACGCGATGCTGTTGGAATTCAAGAATTGATTCCTGCAAGCAGTGCATTGTCTACTTTCTCAGTTTACCCAAATCCATTTCAGGGACAAACTCAATTCTTTATTGACCTGAAAGAGCAAACACGCATTACTGCTTCTGTTGTTGATCTTACTGGTCGTACAGTACTAGAAATTGTAAGCGGAGAATTGAACCAAGGTCGCCACAACTACGTGGTTGAAATGGAATCAGTAACAAGCGGAATCTACTTCGTGAATCTGAAATTGAACGATGAGATGTACTCACAAAAAGTTGTGAAATTCTGATCTGATCAAGAATAAAATCAATAAACCCGATTCAGAAATGGATCGGGTTTTTTTATGCCTTTACATCCGCAAAAATCAGCGAATAGAGTTTCTTGGCATTCACCTTATTGCAAAACCGTGCATTCAAAATCTCCTCACGTCTTTCCACACTATCGCCATTGAACTCTTCTGAGAACAAGGCCTGAACCGCTTCAGCAAATCGTTTATCGGTATTTTCCACTCTACACAACGATTCCAATCCGGTGTTTTCGACCATAAAGGAATTCACCAAGCAGTGGCGTCCCATGTAGAGTGCTGCCAATAACTTCAACTTAATGCCTGTAGCTTGAAAAGTGGGCAAGACATTTATCTGAGCATCCTTGATCAATTGATGGATATCCTCGGTATTCAGGTTTGACCGAATCTCGACATTAGAATATTTAGCAACAGCCAACCTCAGCTCCTGAGATGGCTTATTTCCAGCAATGACGAGCGGGACATCGATCTTGGAGAAAATCCGGTTTACCAGGTAAAGTGCAGCTTCATTGTTTTCTCCTATTTCCAAACTTCCATGATACAGACAGAACGTTCCCATTCCTTCAGAGATCTCGACTTTGTCGTTTGGATGAAAAGCCGAGACATGCTGAACATTCGGATACTTAGGGTCTAGATATGCCGCGTCTGCTCTGGAAATAGCCGCAATCAATTGGGCATTGCAAAGCGTTCGTTCAAAGCGCTCCAACTTCACAGCTTCGTTCAAAAAGTAGTATTTCTTAAAAAAGTCCTTTTCAACCTTCGCCAGATTGCGGTAATAATCATGTTCGATATTGTGCGTTCTCACAATTTTGAATTGACCTGAAAGTCGTTCATCTTCCAAGTGATAACAAGTATGTAAACCCTCAAACAGTATTGGATGATCATCTTTAAGTAAGCGCTGCACAAGTTCTTCTGATGAACGGGTTACGGCAATGAACGGACGCCTTCGAAAAAGATAGCCTCTTGTGGTTTTTCGATGGTAGTAAAAAACCTCCTCGCAGTATTGTTCTAGCTCGGGCGCTTGCTTTCGGCCGTATTCGTAGCAATGCAGATGGATCTTAACGCCTTGCGATGCAAGCGCTTTCAGCTTATAGAATACATCGATGACGCCTCCGTAATTGGCAGGAAGCGGCACATCAAATGCTATGACGTGCAAGTGCTTAGACATGGATAGAATCAATCATTGTTGAAAGAGCCTCAGTTTCGTTTTCCCAGTTAAGCTCTGCCCTTGCTTTGAGGGCATTCTGCTTCCATTCGTTCACCTTTGGTGAAAAAAGCATTTCGCGAATCTGCTGAGAAAGCAACGGTGGATTGAACGATTTCACAATCTCCCCTACTTCATATTGCTCCACAATCCGCTTTACTTCTACAAGATCTGAAGCAAGAATAGGAATTCCAGCATGGATATAATCAAAGAGTTTATTCGGCAAACTGAAGCGGTAATTCACGTTCGTATCCTTATCCAGCGAAAGCCCAAGATCAGCCAATCGTGTATGTGCCATCATTTCCTGATAAGGCATTCGCCCCTTGAAGATCACTCGGTCAGAAATCTCAAAATCAGCGACCATTTGCTTCAACTTTTCCACAACATCTCCTGAACCTACAATCAATAGAACAGCATCATCGATGTAACGCATAGCCTCCACGGCTTCTTCTGCTCCGCGATGCATGTTAATGCCAGCGCCTTGTAGGATGATGACCTTCCTGTATTCCGGAATGCCAAGTTCCGATTTTGACAATTCGCCAGTGAGTTCAGAAACCGGAGGAATATTGCGCAGCACCTTCATTTTCACTCCGTACTTCTGCTCATACAGGTCCGCAATGGACCTATTGACTGTAAGTGAAAAACGAAGTTTAGGCAAAATGCGCTTTTCAATAGCCAACCAGATCTTTTGCACGCGCGGCCTTTCTACCAGTTCAGGAACTTCGGTGAAGAATTCATGACTATCGTAGATCAGTGGTTTGTGTTTGATCTTGCTTGCCAGAAAGTTAGGAAGCAGCGTGTCCAGATCATTGGAAAAGAGCAGGTCTGATCTTCTAAAAAGAAGATGGAAGAACAACGCGATATTGAACGAAGCATAGAACAACGGTCCCTTTTCGAATGGCAGTTTCATGCGGTGCATGGAATAGGTCCGCTGCTCCAATGGGACGCTCGTTGAGGTGTGCCGTCCGATAAGAACCACTTCAAATCCTTTTTGACCCAACAACAGGCAATGCTTGTGCACGCGCTGGTCGGTAGAAAGATCGTTGATGACTGACACGATGGCCCTTTTCAATCTGTAGGTATTAATCCAGAATCAGAATAGGAAAAGTGTATCGATGCGCGCTTGTGTTACGGAATTATAACGGCCAAATTAAGCCAATTTTCTGGCTACGAGCAAACCATCTCTAATGGGCATCATTACGTGTTCAACACGGGAATCGGTCTTCACTTTTTTCGCGTAATCTTTCAAGGCAATCGTGTCCTTATCCAAGGTGGAATCATCTTGCAACACTTTACCACTCCAAAGCACATTATCGGCAATGATGTAAGCGCCAACGTTGACCTTATCGAACACCAGGTCATAATAATTTGAATAATTCTCTTTATCGGCATCGATAAAAACAAGGTCAAACCTCTTATCCAAGTTTGGAATGATCTCTACCGCATTTCCGATCAGAGAATCGATACTATCCAACTTTCCTGCCTTTCGGAAATATTTAAGAATGATGTCTTGCAACTCCTCATTCACATCAATGGTGATGAGTTTTCCACCTTGCTGAAGACCATCGGCCAAGCACAGTGCCGAATACCCGGTGTAGGTTCCGATTTCCAGAATATTCTGTGGCTTTATCATCATGGAAAGCATGCGCAGCACTTGACCTTGCAAATGCCCCGAAAGCATTCTTGGTGTCATGATCTTGGCGTAGGTTTCCCTGTTCAGTTCTGCCAGAATTGCCCCTTCTTCCCGAGTAAATTCCTCGGCATATGCCTCTATTTCCTTTGGAAGAAAATCCATTTTAAAATTGCCAGCTTAAGCCCAAACTTGGCAGTATCGGCAATTGGTTCACACGCTCATAACGAACGCGATCGATGTAGAACACATTCTTACGATTGTAAACATTGGTCAGACCAACAACTATATCCAAGGTGGTGCTTCCCACCTCAAATTTACGTTTCACAGAAAGGTCCAATCGGTGATAATATGGAAGTCTTCCTTTGTTGAGTTCGCCATATTGAACACCCAGCGTACCATTCTGAGTGGTATAATCGGTATTGACCCCGTTGGTGAACACAAGATTTTCGTAAAAACCAGCTGTTTGCGTGAACGGGAAGCCTGAACCCAGATTCCAACGTACGCTTGCTTCCCAATTAAGGTCTTTTCCGAAGGTGTAAGCCGCTACCAGATTGACGTTATGACGTCTATCGAACAGTGGGTAGTATTCTCGTATGCCATCATATCGCGTTACTTTACTCAGCGAATAAACCGCCCACAGATACAAGCGTTTGTGGCTGTATTTGAACACGAAATCGATTCCCATCGCTTTTCCGGTTTCGATGATGAAATCCTTTTTCAACAGATCAGGAACGCCTGCGTTCTGATCATCGTCTGCAAAAAGTTTATTCCTGTTCACATTGCTCAATTGAAGGAAGTTTTTCAGATATCCTTCCACATTCAAGGTCACACGTTTTCCGAGATCAACTTCAAACCCAACGATATTGTGCATGGCACGCTGAAGTGGATTATTGATCGTCTTACCATCGAACTCTTTCGGAAGATTCTCTGGCGCTGTTAGAAATCCGTAGAACAAGTTCACAACATCTCTATCGGAATTGGCGCTGATCATGTTCTGCGCAAACAGACCGAATGCATATTTCAGACGGAGCCATTTGGTAATGTTCCACTTGGCACCAAGGCGTGGCTCTGGAGATGCAACGCCTAACGATGCATAATAATGGAGACGGAAGCTAGGCTCTAGGACGATCTTGTCTTTCCAACTCCATTTGAACTTGGCAAAGACTCCGAAATCGGTCGTGTTCTGCGATTCGTTGTTGCCTATCTTCTGTCCAACCGAATTCACAAACTCATATTTGGTCTGGAAACCCTGTAGGAATGGGCCGAATTTCAACTCGCTTTTGCCGAAATAATAGGTGAAGTTCATTCCACCGTTGAAACCACCGATCTGGCTGAAGCGTCTGTCATCAACACCCCCACCGGTAAGTTCAATCCGATAGCTGGAATAATTGAAAAACGGCTCCAACAATACTTGCGAACCAGAAGGAACTACAAGCACATTCATTGCCACTCCATAAGAGTTCCATTTGTAGTTATTGATAGACTGATAGGTGACCTGATCATTGAAGCTGAAACCTGACAGATTGATCTTACTTCCGCTATTCGCATTGTAAGACAACTTGGCAAAAACGTCCGTGAAATTGAAGGGAAGTCCATCACCATTGTTCACGTAAGGGTAAAGCACTTTTGAAGTGTATTTCAGGTAAGAGGTCTTACCAGAAACCATGTAAGTAAGCGTTCCCCCACGCTCTTCTTTCAGCTTAATGATGGGCCCTTCCAACAAAAGATTGGTACCAAAAGGATTGGCCGAAACTTTACCTGAGAATTTAACACGGTTACCATCGCGGGTCTTGATATCCATGATGGAAGAGATACGATCGCCATACTCGGCATTGTAACCGCCCGTATAGATGTCGGCAGTTTTGATGATATCGGTTTCAAAAACAGAAAAGAAACCAATGCTATGAAATGGATTGTAAACGATCATCCCATCCAAAAGAACCTTGTTCTGAATTGGCGAACCACCTCGAATGTATAACTGTCCGCCTTGGTCGCCTGTGAAGATCACACCAGGTTGCACCTGAAGTACTTGAGCAAGATCCGATTCTCCACTTACGGTAGGAACCTGCTTCATTTCCTTAGGCGTAAGTTGCGTTACGGATGTTCTCACTTCCGAAAGTGCTTCTTGGCGCTCTGCACTGATCTGAACCTCACCCAGTTTTACCGAAGATTTTTGGAGATAAAGATTGACCGAAGCAATACGATCGGCCTGCACCTCCACAGCAGAATAAAGTGTGTCATATCCCAAGTAAGTGATCATCAGTGTTTGGTTGCCAACAGGAACATTGGTGATGGTGTAATATCCATTCACATCGGTGGCAGCGCCCAAGGTGGTGCCTTTCAGCGTCACATTCGTAAACAGAACAGGTTCTCCGTTCTCCTTATCGTACACAAAACCTTTAACCTTTCCTGTTTGTGCCTGAGCAAGCGAGCACACAAATAGCAGAATGATTGCGATAGAGATGTCGCGTGTTCTTTTCATAAAACGAATTAAGCGCGCAAAGGTAGAAGTAATCAAATGCGATTTTGTCAGCACGAGGATAATTACGGGCAGCATCCCCTGCTCCAACAATTCGAGATCTTATTCGATACCTATTGATTTTCAATACATTGAAAACCCATTGAAATTCAGAAGTGTAATTAATGGAAGATTGTTGCTTGCCGACAGACACAGTTCGCTGAACCGACCTCAATGTAACTCCCCCAATGGTAAAATGAACTCCCTCGATGGCGGAGGGGACTCCCTCAATGACTGAGGGAACTCCCTCGATGACTGACGGAACTCCCAAAATCGAAATTTGACTCTCCGCTAGGTCAATAGCAATCCTATTTCAGCTGCGGAGCATTCTTTCTGATTCCTTAAGTACATATGGTTCCCTCCACGCAACGAAATCGGCTCAGCCATCAAACATTTGAATAGAATATCTCCAAAAACCAATTCAGCAGAAGCGTTACTTTTTGCCGTTAACCCTAAGCAACCCGAACCCAATTTCCATGTCTAAAGCAGTGAGCAGATAAGTTGTTTTTCCAATTGGAATAAAGCCTTGTTTGAGATACTTTAGAAGACTCATTCGCCAACCCGTCAAATGATGATAACCCGTAGCGGTTTTTCACGATACATACTGATCATTGCAACGCTTATCGCTTGCCATGGGAATGCCTTTGGGCAACTTACCACCACAAGCGGTTTGACGGCCACTGCCCTTGCCCAATTGCTTGCCGGACCGGGAATTACCGTATCAAATGCTACGCTTACGGGATCGCCTTTGGCTGCTGGGTCTTTCAATGGAACCGCCAGTAATATTGGACTGCCAAGTGGTGTGATCCTATGTACTGGTCCGACAACATGGGCTCCAGGACCAAATAATTCTGGAAGCGCAGGTGAAGACAACGGCCTTCCGGGAAATGCTCAACTCAATGGCCTGGCAGGCGCTGGAACATTTAACGCAATCGTGCTCGAGTTCGACTTCATCCCTCTTTCCAATACCATTGAATTCGATTACGTATTCGGTTCGGAGGAATATCCTGAATTCGTGAATTCGGGCTACAACGATGCCTTTGCATTCTTCATCAGTGGGCCAGGCATTGCAGGTCAACAGAACATTGCACTTGTTCCCGGCACTGCTATTCCTGTAACCATCGATAACGTTAACGCTGGTTCATACGCTCAATATTATGTGAATAATGCAGGAGGCGCCACTGTTCAGTATGATGCCTTCACCACCGTACTCACCGCTTTTTCCAATGTTCAGGCATGTGAAACATACCATTTGAAAATCATGATTGCCGATGCTGGTGATGGCATATGGGATTCTGGAGTATTTCTTGCCGAAGGCAGTTTAACCAGTTCTGTAGTAGAGATAACAACCACAACTGCCACTGCCGATTCTACTGCGTACGAAAACTGCTCAAACGCTACAGTCACGTTTACGCTGAGTGAGAGCATCTCGACCGATTATGTGGTGAATTTCAGCGTGACCGGAACAGCAACAAATGGTGTCGATTTTCCGGCTATTCCAACATCAGTCACCATTCCGGCAAACACACTTAGCACCAGTTTTCTGATAGAACCCGTGTTTGATGGCACGGTAGAAGGCGTTGAAACGGTGATCATTGATGTACAGACCAGCGTTTGCGGTTCAGACACGATCTTGATCTACATCAACGATGTTTCTCCCGTAACGGTGGAAGCGTTTGGAGACACGGCTTTTTGTGGAGGAACGGCCAAGCTTTGGGCAACTTCTACTGGCGGTGCTGGGGGAAACACCTATTCTTGGTCTACTGGCGAAACAACGGATACGATTTTTGTCAGTCCGGCATCAACCACCACTTATACCGTCACTGCAAATGATTTCTGTGCCTCAACGGTTCCAGAACCTTCTGCTACAGCTACGGTCACCATCGACCCAACTCCTGTTGCAGATGCTGGGCCAGATATCCCTTATTGCGCTGGCGACCCTGTGACCTTAAGTGGTTCTGGCGGAGTGGTGTTTGAATGGTATGACATCACCAACGGAACCGTGGTTGGAAATGCGGGAACAATCACCATCAATCCCGTGGGGAATGTCGATTACCGAATGATCACGTTGATAGGTGTTTGTAGCGATACGGATTACGTTTCAGTTACCGAATTGCCAGCTTCGCCTGCAAATGCCATTGGCGATACTTCTTTCTGTGCTGGCGGAATGGCTCAACTAGATGTAGTAGGTGCCGTAAATTCTACTTTTTCTTGGTCGCCAACCAACGGATTAAGCAACTCACTCATCAGAAATCCAGTGGCATCGCCAATGGTAACAACCGTTTACACCGTTACGGTAACGAGCAATAGCGGATGCATTAAAACAGACTCCGTAGTGGTAGTAATCGACCCACAACCGATTGTTGATTTTGTGGTAGATGATGTTTGCTTGAATGCACCTTCATTCTTTGGCAACCTTTCAAGCATTTCGGGTGGCGTGGTTCAAACTTACCAGTGGCATTTTGGCGATGGAAACAGTAGTTCAAACCCAAATCCTACAAGTGTTTACCTCTCGGATGGCGCATATCAAGTTCAACTTGTGGCAATTTCTGACCAGGGTTGCAAAGACAGCCTTACGCAAACCACCACCATTCACCCTTTCCCGATAGCAAACTTCAATTTTGCGAGTGATTGTGAAGACAAGTTGATTCCATTCTTTGATCAATCGACCGTTTCAAGCGGACAAATCACATATTGGAACTGGGATTTTGGAAACGCAAGCAGTTCAACACTTCAAAACCCTCCATCACAAGCATATCCCAGCGATGGATTTTTCCAAGTGAACCTAAGCGTGGCCACTGCCTTCGGATGCGAGGATGACACGACAGGAACCATTGAAGTTTTCCCAGTTCCCGTTGCTGCCTTTGCCTTCGACTCGGTTTGTTTGGGCAATGCGAATCAATTCACAGACTTTTCCAATCCTAACGGCTCTTATCCTATTGGAACTTGGAGTTGGGTTTTCAGCGACAACCAAACTTCTCTTGTTCAAAATCCAACTATCACTTTCGGGCAGCATGGCTTTTACAATGCAACCTTGACCGTTACTACAGCAGCAGGTTGTGCCAATGCCATAACGTTAGGCAATGCAGTTGTTCATCCGTTGCCGGTCTCTGAATTCAGCAATGCGATCAAAAATTGTTTGGAAGACACCACTTGGTTCGAAGACCTTTCATCGGTTCCTGTTCAGTTGAATGATGTGATCATAGATTGGAGTTGGGATTTTGCCGATGGCGCCAATTCAAGCAATCCGAACACCGAACATCTTTATTCTGATCATGGCTTTTACCCAGTTTCATTGATCACAACCACGGATAAAGGTTGCACCGATACGGTCGTTCATCAAGTGGAGATTTTCCCATTACCAGAGGTGAGTTTCACTTCTGATGTTGTGGATGGTTGCCAGCCGCTTCGGGTCACGTTCACAGAAACCTGCTATATACCTGCCCCCTATTCCATTTCTCAATGGACATGGAATCTGGGCGATGGCGATGGCCCGACAAACAATCAGAACCCAATGAACGTGTATTACAACGATTCGCTGGATGATCTGAGCGTGGCCGAGTACACGGTTTCACTGCGTGCAACCTCAGGCAATGGATGTGTGAGCTACGATACGGTGGTCAACTACATTACCGAATATCCGAAACCCGATGCCTTGTTTTCAGCCGACCCATACATCACCGATCTTCTCAATCCTGAAATCAATTTCACCGACCTATCTTCAGAAAATGTAGTTGAGTGGCACTACGATCTGGGCGATGGAAATTACAGCGCAGACCAGAATCCATCCAATAATTACAATGAACCTGGCACGTATGACGTGACGCAATACGTAACCACTCAATATGGTTGCAAGGACACAATTGGCACTTCCGTAAAAGTGGAACCTATCTACACCTTTTACATCCCGAATGCTTTTACTCCGAATGCCGATGGGAATAACGAGGAATTCTATGGCGATGGAGAAGGTTTTAAATCCTATTCCATGTATATCTACGACAGATGGGGAGAAGAGATCTTCACATCATTCGATCGAGATTACACATGGGATGGTTCGTACCAAGGACAACAAGTGGAGCAAGGCGTTTACATCTACTATTTCTACATAATAGATTGGAAAAATGATGACCACGCGTACAGAGGCCACGTCACGTTAACGCGTTGATGGAAATGAAACTGAGGTTATTTCCTGTAGTACTCGTATTTCTGTCGGTCATACTCATACCGCTACAGAGTGCTGCGCAGTACCAGATAAACGGAAATGCCGCGCAAACGTCTTGTAATTGCTATAGACTTACGCCAGCGAATAATGGTCAGAACGGTTCAGTATGGAACGTGAACCTATTTGACCTGAGCAACTCTTTCAATTTCACTTTTGACGTTTTTCTAGGTTGTAATGGTGGTGGTGCTGATGGTCTAGCATTTGTCCTTCAGCCGTTGAGCGTGAATGCTGGTAGCTCTGGAGGAGGCATCGGTTATCAAGGCATTAACCCAAGTTTTGCGGTAGAATTAGACACCTACCAAAATGGTGGCGAGCCAGCCTATGATCACATGGCTTTTCAGACTAACGGAGTGGTATCTCACGGTGGCCCGAACACGCTTGCCGGACCGACCCCGATCAGCGGTAGTGTGAATAACGTAGAAGATTGCGCTTGGCATCAATTGAATGTTGTTTGGGATGCTGTCGCGATGACCATGACCGTTTACTTCGATGGTGTGCTCCGCTTGACCTACACTGGGAATATCGTGAACAATCTTTTTGGCGGAAACCCAAACGTGTATTGGGGATTTACAGCGGCCACTGGAGGCGCAAACAATCTTCATCAATTTTGCAATGCACTGAACCCTGCACTCATTGTCACTTCTCCTGTTCAATGCGCAGGAACACCAGTAGATTTTCAAAGTTCGTCTGTGGTTTCCACTGGACTTATCACTGGCTTTCAGTGGGATTTTGGGGATGGAGCCACTGCAACAGGAACACAGGTTTCGCACACTTATGCTGCTGCGGGCACATATACAGTTACGCTTACTATCACTTCAGAAGGCTGCACTGCCAGCAACTCCGTCCAAGTCACAATCAATCCAGCGCCTTCATTCAGTTTAGGGTTAGACCAGTCAATCTGCGCAGGGGATTCATACCAAATGGCGCCAACAGGTTTGGCTGGAGGAGAAACAGCTCAATGGTCGCCAACCACAGCACTCACCAATCCAAGCATTTCGAATCCATCATCAAACCCAGCCTCAAATACCACATATACATTGACAATTACCGATGCGAATGGCTGCACGAATACAGACGATATCGGGATAACGGTCAATCCGCTTCCTACCGCCAATGCAGGACCAGACCAAACTATCTGTACGGGCAGTGCCACTGCAATGGCAGCTTCTGGTGGTGTACAATACAGCTGGAACCCAACAACTGATCTTGCAAACGCAAGCAGTGCAACAACACAGGCCTCACCAACGATCACTACAAATTATACGGTAACGGTTACCGATGCCAATGGCTGCATCGATACGGATGACATGTTACTCAGCGTGAATGCACTTCCTGTGGTGAGCGCTGGAGCAGACAACAGTATGTGCAATGGTCAGACGGTGCAGCTTTCCGCTTCTGGAGCTGTTTCTTACAGCTGGTCGCCAAGCACAGGATTGAGCAATGCAAGCATCAGCAATCCGATTTTCAGTGGCGTTGCAACGAGCACATTTACAGCAACAGGAACTGACGGAAACGGATGCGTAAACACGGATGATGTCACAATCACTGTTTTTGCGCTTCCAACAGCAAGTTTTCCGCAGCCAGCTGATGTCTGCCTTGGCAATGCTACTGAGTTTACGGATAATAGCGTAGGCACAGGCCTGAATTACACTTGGGATTTTGGCGATAGCAGTCCCCTGAACTATTCGCAAAGCCCAACCCATACGTATGCTAGCGATGGAACTTTTACGGTAACGCTATCCATCACTGATGTGAACGGATGTTCCAATACAACAACTCAAACAGCAACGGTAAATCCACTACCAGTTGCGATTGCCGGTATCGATCAATCCATCTGTTTGAACACACTCACCACAATGGCTGCATCGGGAGGTTTACAATACAGTTGGAATCCCGTAACAGACCTCGTTGATGCAACAAGTGCTACCACGCAAGCTTCTCCAAGCTCAACCACAACTTACACCGTTACGGTTACTGATGCTAACGGCTGCATTGATACGGATGACATGACGATTACTGTAAATCCGCTGCCCGTTCCAACAATCAACGTGGTTGGCGGATCAGTGTACTGCGAAGACGAAGTCATTCAATTCCAGAACGCCACCGTTGGGAACATTACCGATGTTTTGTGGGATTTTGGCGACAACAATTTCTTGCCCGCATTTCCGAACACCACAAGCACGCTGAACAATCCAAGCTTTGCTTATGGGAATTTTGCTTTCGGTCCGTATACGGTACGACTTGGTGTGACCGACAACTTGGGATGCTACGATCAAGCATCGATTCAGATCACCATCAACGATAATCCTGTTGCAGAATTTGATCAACCTACGGACGTATGCCTCGGAGATCCAACGGTCATTATTGATAATAGCACAGGAACAGGCCTTGTGTATGCTTGGAATTTCGGTGACGGAACAGCGATAGATGCTTCGGCAAGCCCAACCCATACCTACGCCATAGATGGAACATTCAACATTGGTCTGACATTGGTAGATGTAAACGGATGTCAGGCCACGGCAAGTTCAACGGCAACAGTATTACCACTTCCTAATGCAGCCATGAACATCAATACTGGAGAAGATTTCTGTCAGGATGAAGTGATTCAGTTCATGAATGAAAGCACAGGAAACATTACCGATGTTCTGTGGAATTTTGGGAACAACGCTTTTCTTCCTGCATTCCCCAACGCCACAAGTACACTGGATGATCCGACCTTTGCCTACAACAATTTCGCATTCAGTCCATATACCGTTACACTTGGCGTCACCAATTCGGCCGGCTGCTACGATCAAACTCAAGTTGTAGTGGTTATCCATGATAAGCCAATAGCCGAGTTCAGCTCAACGAATGCCTGCGAAGGAGACGCCACACAATTCACAGACGAATCAACCGTGAATTCTGCTGCAATTGATGGCTGGAAATGGCAATTTGGGAACAACAACAGTTCGTCAGTACTGCAAAACCCAACTTATTCGTACCCTCAAGCGGGCGTTTATCAAGTACAATTGATTGTGGAAACCGAATTCGGATGCCTGGATACGGTCCTTCATGATGTGATTGTGAATCCGACACCTGTTATGAGCATTTCGGGTATTGATACGTGCTTGAATGACGAGACTTCATTCGTAAACAACTCTGTTCCACAGGATAACACGATCCTAAGTTGGGATTGGGATTTTGGCGATGGAACAACTGCAAACAGCATCACCACAGCACATACCTACACGAACCATGGTGTCTACACGGTTTCGTTGACTGCAACATCAGACAGCGGTTGCGTGGCAACAGGTACAACTCAGATTGAGGTGTTTCCGAATCCCATTCCTGCATTCCAAGCGATTGAGGCAGAAGGTTGTGCTCCGCTGGATGTGCTATTCTTGAACCAATCTACCATTGCAAGTGGATTCATTTCGAGCTACGAGTGGAACTTGGGAGACAGCACTTTTTCTACCGCTTCAAGCCCACAGAACACTTACCCTGATTCTGGCTACTACGACATTACCCTTTCCGTGACCAGCGCAGAAGGCTGCAACACTGTTCTGTTCGCAGACAATGCCATCAGAGCCAATATCACTCCCATTGCCGACTTCACCATAAACGAAGATGTGCTTTCACTTTTGGATGCTGAAGTCGTACTAACGGATCAATCTCAGCACGGATTGATCTGGGATTGGAATTTAGGCGATGGCACAAGTTCATCAGCTGTTAATCCGACCCACATTTACACGGAACCCGGGATTTACGATTTGAGCCTTACTGTTATTAACGGAGATTGCGAAGACACGAAATACGGGCAAGTAAAGGTAGAACCGATCTACACCTTCTATATTCCGTCTGCGTTTACGCCTGATGATGATGGACTCAACGAAACGTTTTTCGGCACAGGCGAAAGCGTGAAAACCTACAACATGAAAATCTCTGACCGTTGGGGTGAAATGATCTTTGAATCAAACGAACCCGACTTCCATTGGGATGGCACTTATAAAGGAAAACAAGTGGAGCAGGGAAACTACGTTTATGAGTTCAACCTGCTAGATCTGTTTGGCAATCAGCACCGCTACTTAGGAGTAGTGACACTGATGCGATGATGCTAATGCATGATCTTGAACACCAGTTCTTTCATCAGATCACCCGCATCTGTTCCTGAGTTTCCGATGCCTTTGCTTTTCAGATCCACCTCGCGCAAGTAGCCGATAATGCTGCGCAGTTTCTTTTGTGTGAAATTCCGCGAACCCAATTGATAATCCTTTACAAAGTATGGATTGACACGAAGCACTTTTGCCGCCTCATTTGCCCGATTATTTTTCTGCAAATACTGCAACATGATGATCTTGAAAAAGAAGCCATAAAGCGTGGCCGTCAGCATCTGGATCGGGTGTTCTTTCAAATTCTTTGAGAAGTGAATGATGATGCGATTCGCCTTGTTCACGTCTTTATTGATCATCGCATTCTGGAGTTCAAAAACATTGAAATCCTTGCTTATACCGATCTTCTTTTCAATTAAGTCCAAGGTGATGGAACCGCCTTTTTCGAGGTCGATGAAAAGCTTCCCTAACTCGTTATCGATCTTGGCAAGATCATTTCCAAGATACTCGGCCAAAATACTGGCCGTTCTTGGGTCGATGTGATAACCGAGTGTTTGCACATGTTCGGTTATCCATGTACTCAGCGTCCAATCCTTTACTTTTTCTGACGTGTAGAAAACACCATGTTTTTCTACGGCAGTCTTGAGCTGTTTTCCAAGCTTTTTCCGAGCATCGATCTTCTTGTATTTGTGACAGAAAACCAGAACGGTGCTTGGCAGCGGATTCTCTAAATAGGAAACCAATTCGCTCTTAGCGTCATCGCCCGCTGGAATCAGATTCCGAATTAGCTGCGCTTCTTTTATGATGACCACTTGCCGCTGCGCCATCATCGGGAAACGCTTGGCTTCTGACACGATTGTTCCCACATCTGTATCCAGACCATAAAGCACTGTTTGGTTGAAGCTTTTTTCGTCCTCGGTCAGCGCGTGCTCCGCAATATAATCTGAGATGCGGTCGATGTAAAACGGCTCCTCTCCTTGAAGAAAATAAACAGGCTTGTACTTTCCGGCCCGCATATCGGCCATGATGTTTCTGATCGGCATTCTAGAAAAGCAAGTGTTTTACCGTAAGTCCGTTATTGATCAATTGCTCCAACGATTTGATGCCGATACGAACGTGACGATCAACGTACTCAGAGGTCACTTTTCTATCGCTTTCCTCGGTTTTCACACCTGCAGGAATCATTGGTTGATCAGACACCAAAAGCAAAGCGCCTGTTGGAATCTTATTAGCGAAACCCGCTACGAAAAGCGTGGCCGTTTCCATATCAATGGCCATGCAGCGCACTTTTCTCAAACGCTTTTTAAAACGTTCATCGTGCTCCCAAACCCTGCGGTTGGTAGTATAAACCGTTCCTGTCCAATAATCGTGACCGAAATCGCGGATGGTAGTAGAAACAGCTTTTTGAAGTCCGAAAGCTGGCAATGCCGGAACTTCTGGCGGAAGGTAATCGTCCGAAGTTCCTTCTCCGCGTATCGCTGCAATCGGAAGCACAAGATCACCCAACTGATTTTTCTTTTTCAATCCGCCACACTTACCCAAAAACAGGCACGCTTTGGGTCCAACCGCACTCAGCAGATCCATGATGGTCGCTGCATTTGCCGTACCCATTCCAAAATTGATAATGGTGATATCGCCAGCAGTGGCCGAAGGCATGGAATTTCCTTTTCCATTCACTTCCACGCTGTTCATCTCGGCAAATTTTTCCACGTAATTCTGGAAGTTGGTGAGTAAAATATACTTCCCAAAATCTTCAACCGCCACGCCCGTGTAGCGCGGTAGCCAGTTCTGCACAATTTCTTCTTTGCTTTTCATTGGGCGGTGAAGTTACAGAAGCTGTGTGCTCTTCGCAAAAGCTGAATTGCTTGTACTTGTGCGATGATGCGGAAATCCAATTTCACAGACTACATTTTCCGTTCTTTGCAGCAATGGCGCACGATCTATTCAGAAAGCGGAACCTTGGGTTCGTCATCAAGTTGGTGATCGCTTGTGTGGCGCTGTGGTTCATTTACCGCGAAATCCAACTCAAAGACCAGAACACCGACCTTTCTGACGGAATCGGATTTCTTCTTCAAAAGGAACAACTGCTCACATTTGCTTGCCTGGTTGGACTCATGTTCTTGAATTGGCTGCTTGAAGCACTTAAATGGAGGCTTTTGGTCAGTTACATCGAAAAGATAAGCCTTTGGAAATCGCTGAAAGCCATTTTCTCAGGAATAACGATTGCCATTTTTACGCCAAACCGTGTTGGAGAATACGGTGGGCGGATCTTCCATTTGCAAAAAGCCGATAGGCTTGATGCCGCGCTTCTCACCATTGTTGGTAGCTATGCTCAATTGGTGGTAACGCTCGTAACGGGAATTTTGGCCACCATGTTCTTCCTTCCGGATTACATTGGTTTGGGACCAATAACACCGATGCAGTACAATCTCATAGCTATTTTGATGGTAGGATTGTGCGTAATTCTGGTCGTGCTTTTCCTCAACACACGCTTACTCACTACGATCATAAAATGGCTACCCATTCCTAAAAAGTATGGTCATTATGCCGAGGTTTTTCAATATCACAGCTCATTTACACTGGCGAAAGTGTTCTTGGCCAGTTTAGGTCGCTACTTCATTTTCACGCTTCAGTTTTACATGCTGCTACAGATCTTTAAGGTAGAAGTGAACTACCTGCAAGCCATGATGATGATCTCGATGACCTATTTTGTCATGACGGCCGTACCGACCATCGCCATTACAGAATTGGGCGTACGCGGTTCCGTTTCGGTCTACTTTCTCGGAATGATTTCCGAAAATCTGTCGGGAATCTTCATGGCCAGTTCCATGCTTTGGCTCATTAATCTGGCCATGCCCGCACTGCTCGGAGTTGTGTTCATTTTCCAACTCCGTTTTTTCAGAAAATCCAATTGATGATGCATTGGCTCTTGGATGCTCTATTCGGATTATCGATTGTGGTGATGGTGCTTTATTCTGCCATGATCTTATCTGCCATTTCCGGCTGGAAGAAATTGAAGGTCGAAGAAGAAAAAACGCCTGAATTCGGTGTCAGCATTCTCGTTGCTGCGCGAAACGAAAGTGCCAATATCGAAACGGTTATCCGCGATATTTTCAATCAGAGTTATGCAAAAGATCTGTTTGAGCTGATCGTTATTGACGATCATTCTGAAGACGACACCTTGGCCAAATGCGAAGCGCTGAAAGAAGAATTCACGCGTTTGAAAGTCATTTCGAATGTAAATGGCGAGGGTAAAAAATCTGCCCTGCGAAGTGGAATGCAACAAGCGCAATTCGGAATCATAGCCACAGTTGACGCTGACTGTCGCGTGCCATCTGAATGGCTGATAAGCATGATGTCGCATTGGCAAGAAAAGCAAACCAAAATGCTGCTTGGCCCGATCGTTTTGGAACCAGGAACTTCGACACTGGAACATGTTCAGTCGCTGGAAATGTTGGCGATTATGGGACTGACAGGCGGCTTTGCGGCAAACAACAATCCGATAATGGCAAATGGTGCCAATCTGTTCTTCGATAAACAAGCATTTGAAGAGATCGGAGGTTACGGAAATTCAGACAACCCTTCGGGAGATGACGTTTTCACCATGCTCAGTTTCAGCGAAAAATGGCCCGATTCTGTTCGGTTTGTCAACCATTACGAAGCGGTGGTTTCAACCCGACCTGAACCAAAATTCTCAAGTTTTTGGCAGCAACGGAAACGTTGGCTTTCAAAGAAAAGCGCTTACAGTAGCGTTTTGGTAAAAGGAACGGCCATCGTCACTTACCTGGCAAATGTGGCCGCTTTTTGTTCGCTCATTGCCATTATGGTAGCGCTCGGAAGTTATTGGACAGACCGATTGATGTGGATTCTATTCGTCAAAACCATTTTGGATCTGATGATCACACGAACGGTGAGCCGCGACCTTCAACCGTACTGCGGCATTGCGAATATTCTGGTCGCAGAAATTTTCATTTCGGTCTACGTTACGTTTCTTGGCATTTTTGGCAACGTGAGTAACTATGTTTGGAAAGGAAGAACCATCGACCTAAAAGCACGAAATTCGAAATGATAAATTCGAAACATGCAATTCTCTGTGTATCTCTGAACCCCAAACTTTCCCTGTGCAATAAATGAGCAAAGGCACATCACTCGGACAATTGGCCTGGCGCAGGTTCAGTATGGATGGCGCAGCCATTTTCGGTGTGGTCGTAATTGTGATTGCGGTGATCTTGGCTATTCTTGGACCGTTGATCACACCGGACGGAAGTCCGCATGCCAATCGCCAGATCATTGAATTGGCAGCCAAAAAACCTGGTTCGACTTTCACCTTTCTGAAAATTCCGCGCTCTTCTGTTTCGGCTGACGATTTTACGGACAGATTACTTGTTGGCAAGCAGGAAGCCTATTCTTGGGTTCCAATTTTCAGTCATTCGTTTGTAAATGACTCTCTCATCATCGAACGCTACACGGGCGATACTCCGAATGATGGTGAACTGGTGAAATACAGCTTTGGTTCCCTTTCATCAGAAGGAAAAACCTCCGCAGAAATAGAAAAGGAACTCATCGAAACCCGCACCTTCTGGCTCGGCACCGACCGTTTTGGCCGCGACCTTTTGAGCCGAATGATCCTTGGAACACGCATTTCCCTTTCCATCGGTTTTGTGGCGGTGTTCATTTCGCTGATCATCGGAATTCTGATGGGTTCGCTGGCAGGTTTTTTCCGTGGATGGATCGACAATGTGGTGATGTGGTTCGTGACGGTAGTGTGGAGCATTCCACTGCTACTGCTCGTTATTGCCATCACATTGGCCATGGGAAAAGGGTTTTGGCAGGTGTTCATTGCCGTTGGATTGGCCATGTGGGTAGACGTGGCGCGTATCGTACGCGGCCAGATCCTCAGCATCCGCGAAAAGGAATACGTGGAAGCTTGTCGCGCTTTGGGTTATTCGGGTTTCCGAACCATCGTTAGGCACATACTTCCTAATATTCTCGGTCCGGTCATCGTAATATCCGCAGCCAATTTTGCCTCAGCAATCTTAATTGAAGCAGGTTTGAGTTTCCTAGGAATTGGCGCACAACCGCCCATACCAAGTTGGGGCGCCATGATCAAAGATCACTACGGTTACATCATTATGGATAAAGCATATTTGGCCCTCATTCCCGGAGCGGCCATCTTGCTGATGGTGTTGGCCTTCACGTTAGTTGGAAATGGAATTAGAGACGCGCTAGATGTGAAATCCAATAATTAGCAAAAAACCACCAGCAAATAGTAAACAAGACTATCTCAAAACCTTGAAGGTGTTTCACTAACTTTGATAGCATGGACGTAGCACATCTGAAATACAGCATCATTGAACGTTTGATTCGAACGGACGATGAAAAGCTCTTGGAGCGAGTAGCTGAACTCATGAAATCTGTTCCCATTCCCTATGTAGAATCGGAACTGAAACCGATGACGGTGGAAGAATTGAACGAACGACTTCAAAAGGCTGAGGAAGATATTATTGAAGGAAGGATTTATTCTACTGAGGAGGCAAAGAAAAAACTGGGGCTCTGATGGGTTCTCCAACCAAGATTATTTGGACGGAACGTGCAATCGATGACCTTCAATCAATCCGAGAGTTCATTTCGAAGTATTCGGAATCTCAAGCGATCAAACTGCTACAGCGAATTTTCCAGAGAGAAATTCAATTACTTTCCAATCCGCACAGTGGTGGATTACTGCTTGGTTCAAATTCAAAATTTGAGATCAGATACTTAGTGCAAGACAACTACAAGATCCTGTACCGTTACACGGAAAGCGAAATTTACGTACTGACCGTTTTCGATACCCGCCAAGATCCTGAAAAACTGAAACTCTGATCATGAAAAAAGCAGCTTACTCCGCACTCATCCTCATTATTGGGATTTCTGTAGCATACATGATTGGACCCCAAGCGCCAGAACCAAAGCTCGACCCAACGCCTGTTTCATTATCCGTTGGAATCGATTCATTGGACAATTGGATTGCCCATCGCGAAGCCAATCACACGGCCATGAAGCCCGGAAATCAGGCCGAGATTGTATGGTTTAACGATTCGGTTTCCGCAACCGAATATGCGGTGGTTTACATCCATGGCTTCACCGCTTCTAAGGTTGAGGGCGAACCCGTTGATAAAGATTTTGCTGCGCGCTATGGCTGCAACCTTTACCTACCAAGATTGTACGGTCATGGTTTGGACACCACCGAACCGCTTATTGATCTGACACCGGAGAATTACCTACAATCGGCAAAAGAAGCGGTGGCCATTGGAAAGAAGATCGGAAGAAAAGTGATTCTGATGTGCACTTCTACTGGCGGAACATTGGGACTTTATCTGGCAGCACATGACCCCGAAATTGATGCAGTGATCTGCTACTCTCCCAACATCGATATCTACGACAAGAACTCGCAAGTACTTACCAAACCGTGGGGACTGCAACTGGCGAAAATGCTTGTGGGAAGTGATTACCGCGAATATGAAGCAACGGATGAATTCAAGAAAAACTGGCAGACCAAATACCGAATTGAAAGCTTGGTTGCTCTTCGCTCATTGGTTGACGCGACCATGACTTCCGAAACATTCAAAGCAATCAATCAGCCTGTTTTTGTTGGCGCTTATTATAAGGATGCTGAACATCAAGACAATGTGGTTTCTGTGGATGCGATGCGATTGATGATGCCTCAGTTGGCAACATCCAACGACCAAAAGCGCTTTATTGAATTCCCAAACGTAGGCGCACATGTGATGACAAACCCGCTACGATCCGAAGATGTGAAAAGTGTAGAGACTGCAACTTTTCAATTTGCAGAAGAGGTCATTGGTCTAAAACCGATTGAATAGGACGATACCATTAAAAGTTAGCGTTCTGTTATTTTCTTATCTTAGCCTCATGCGTTGGAACGTCTTGGTTTTCCTTGTCATTTCTTTCTCTTGCTTTGCGCAGGAAAAGGTGGATTCAACCATCGTTTCTGAACCCGAATGGGAAACAAAAAACTACAGCCAAGAAGACAAGATCTTCAACCGCTCGGTTTGGACCTTTGTAGACAATCCCGCATTGGCTGGCTTTGACCGAAAATTGTCTGTCGCCTATCGCTATCAAATGAAAAACCTAGCGATGGGTGTTCCGAACAAGAAGGGGAATTTGACTTTGGGATTCCAACGGCACGAAGCCTTTGTTGACCTTCCTTTTGGTGGACCCAAACAAAATTGGGGAATGGGATTGTACTATTCCTACGAGAAAGAACTTCAACACACCTATCATCGGGTTCAGATGGCGCGTTCGCTGAGGATCAAACTGATCAAGGAACACTATCTGATCTTGGGTTTTTCCTTTGGAGTTCAATTTGCAAAACTCAACGACTGGGACAAGCTGATTTTTGGTGATGCGATTGACCCGAGGTATGGCTTGGTCTATCCAACGAACGAGATCAGGCCGAACACTAAAACGATCATAAGCTATTTTGATGTGGGGCTGAGATACTATTGGCGAAGATTTTCTTTTGATTACGCATTTCACCAAGGACCTAATGGACTTGGAGGCTTAGCTGGATCCAGTTCTATAGTTTTCGCTAACCGAATTAAGGCTGCTTACCATTTCAATGTTGGAGACGGAGTGACAATTTCGCCTGAAATGGCACTTAATATCACTCGAGTCAATGTTCGAACAAATGCAGCTTCCATCCTTTCTGCCTATGCAACCGTTACCTATAAAGACATGGCCTTCGGACAATTGGGAATAACCGATTTGAATAAACTCAGTTTCCGAGCTGGTTATCAATTGAAGGATATGATGGTCGTTCAGTTTGGGCTTTCCTCATATTTGGACAAGACCATGCAACGTATAGGCGGCATTGCAAGCATTGACTTAGGAATCAGGTATCAGATAAAAGCTTGGAACCGATGAAAAAACTTGTGCTACTTCTTATGATTCCACTGCTTTCCGGCTGTTTCAAAGACGAACCGAAACTTCCACAGTACTACGCCAAACAAGAAATTGATGTTGCAGTAGATTCGGTTATCTGTTATTCGGCTCAAGAAGATTTTGACTATTTCATACTCACTTGTTCCACTCCTTTCGATTCCATCCATTGGTACAACGGCTATCAAAATCAGGTTTTTCTGGGAAGCGGGCAGCCATTTGAAATTCCAAACAATCCACATGAATGGGAGGTGATAAAATGCATTGGGTTCAATTCCTCTGATACCACCGAGATTCTCTTGAATTTGAATTATTGTGCTCGGAATCTCTATATCCCAACATCTTTTACACCAGACGACAACGGAATCAATGACAAGTGGTATCCTATATTTTATCAGACCGATTGGGATACAAAACCATACTCTATTCATTGGGAAATAAGAACGACTGATGGCCTCAAAGTATTTGAAGCAGATGACCTGAACGGTAGTGCTTGGGATGGCGAATACAATGGATATGGAATGCCACGTGGTATTTACTTCTATCAAATCGAACTGACCATTTCTGGTGAAGAACCGATCGTGTATACTGGTTGGCTTGACATGATAGGCTAAAAAAATCGTGCCTCGTCCGAAGATGATTTCGCCTTACTTTCGGAGCCAAAGGCATGAAACACGCAAGGCGATTCGGTAAGTGGATGGTGATGGTGAGCGGAATCATTGCGCTTGTCATGTTTGTGCTGGCTTTCACAGATGTTCCTTATCTCGCCTACCACCAACTTGGCACGCATTGCAGACCGCTGAAAGTAAAACCGAATGTGATCGTGATTTTTGGTGGAAGCGGCATGCCAAGTGCTGATGGTTTGATGCGAACGTATTATGCTTCGGAGGCTGCGCTCAAATTCCCGAAAAGTGAGATCATTATTGCGCATCCTTTCGACAACGATAGTTCGAATACTTTTCAACTCGACCTGATGAAGAAGGAATTGGTGATTCGTGGTGTGGACAGTACGCGCGTCAGCTACGAACCTCGCGGATTCGACACGCATTCTCAGGCAGAGAATATTTCACTTTTGCTGAAAGGCAGAACGGAAGCTCCTGTATTGGTCATCACGAGTCCCGAACACATGTTTCGTTCCATTCGCTCGCTTCAAAAAGCAGGATTGCAATTGGTGGGCGGACTTCCATCTTTCGAAAAACCCATCAGCGAACGAAAACTGAAAAGCACAAAATACCCCAAACGCTCAGGCGATCTGCCTTGGCGCTACAACGTTTGGAGTTACCTCAAATATGAAATTGTGGTGCTCCGCGAGTATTGCGCCATCTCTTACTACAAGCTAAGAGGTTGGATATAAAAAAAGGCCCTTCCGTTTTCACGGAAGGGCCTTTGCTAATCGCTAAATCCTAATGCTAACAGCTATTAAGAAAGTGCTTCTTTTACTTTCTCAGCAGCTTCTTTCAACGCAATAGCAGACATTACTTTCAGTCCACTTTCGTCAATGATCTGCTTGGCTTCTACAGCATTGGTTCCTTGCAAACGAACAATTATCGGCACGTTTATCTCGCCCATGTTCTTGTATGCATCAACCACACCTTGTGCAACTCTATCACATCTTACAATTCCTCCGAAGATGTTCACCAGAATGGCTTTTACATTCGGGTCTTTTAAGATGATTCGGAACGCTTGCTCTACACGTTTTGCATCGGCAGTTCCTCCCACATCTAGGAAGTTGGCAGGCTCAAAACCAAGCAATTTGATCATGTCCATGGTGGCCATGGCCAAACCAGCACCGTTTACCATACAACCAACGTTTCCATCCAATTTCACGTAGTTCAAGCCAACTTTACCAGCTTCCACTTCTGTTGGATCTTCTTCGCTTTCATCGCGCATGGCAGCATAATCCGGATGACGATAAAGTGCATTTCCGTCCAATGTTACTTTGGCATCAACAGCAAGGATCT
The DNA here is from genome assembly GCA_021739695.1 of Flavobacteriales bacterium. NCBI lineage: Bacteria > Pseudomonadati > Bacteroidota > Flavobacteriia > Flavobacteriales > Flavobacteriales bacterium. The sequence goes on from JAIPBM010000011.1 coordinate 91,618, forward strand.
TATTGTCTGATGTTTTGAGAACAGGATTGATCTCAAACATGGCGCTATCGCTGCTCACATAAGCTTTGTAAAGCGCAAAAACGAACTTGGTCATTTCCTTAAACGCATCACCCGACAGACCCAAGTTGAACGCGATCTTACGTGCTTGAAATCCTTGAACTCCCAAACCTGGCTCAATCTCTTCTTTGAAGATCAAATGTGGCGTGTGCTCGGCAACTGATTCAATGTCCATTCCACCTTCGGTAGAATACATGATCATGTTCTTTCCAGTGGCACGGTTCAAAAGAACGCTCATGTAGAACTCTTCCGTTTGCGATTCGCCCGGATAGTAAACATCCTCCGCGATCAAAACCTTGTTCACCTTCTTCCCTACTCCATTTGTCTGAGCGGTTTCCAAGTGCCCACCGAGAATTCCTTTGACAACATCCTCAACTTTATCTAACCCTTTGGCAAGTACAACTCCGTGAGAACCTGTTTCTTCAACAACTCCTTTTCCTCGTCCACCTGCGTGTATCTGCGCCTTTACCACAAACCAAGAAGTTCCTGTTTCTGCACTCAACTCCTTTGCAGCAGCTACCGCATCTTCCAATTTATCGACAACTTTTCCGCGTTGTACCGTAACTCCGAAACCGCTAAGAATTCCCTTAGCTTGATATTCATGAATGTTCATATGCTTTTTGCTTTTGAGGTGCCGAAAATAGGTCTTTTTTGAACGGATTTCTGTCGTTTTTCCACATAACTTTTCAATATCCGTCTACAATCGGTTTAGAAATAGAAAATGAGGTCAGGAGACGGTGTGCTCCTGACCCATTTCATCCTCATTTACTCACGCCTCCGTACCAATCCACTTTTCGGCTCCAGATCATGATGGTGGCCAAAATGATGAACAGTCCGATGCTACCAACCAGCAAAGCGGTGTCTTCCAATTGTAGAATGGTGAAAATGAAACCGTACATCACAGTAAGCAAGCCCAAAAGAAATGCCGTGAGTTTTTTGCTTGAGAGAATGCTGGAACTATAGATGACAATCAACAGCGTGGTGGCTCCAGCTCCAACGGCATAGGCTGCATTGAAGCCAATGAACTCAGACAATGAAAGCAACAGTACAAAGAAGATGGAAAGTGCCAATCCGACCAAAATGTATTGAATTGGGTGAATCCGCTTTTTGTTGATGGTTTCCATAAAGAAGAATACCATGAAGGTGAGCGAAATGAACAGGATGGCATACTTGGCCGAACGCATGCTTTGCTGATAATGGTCGTTGGGCATAAAGAGTTTGAAACCGAAAGCTGACTCGAATATTCCTGTACGCACGCCTTTCCATGCTTGCGGGAAATTTCTGTTCAGATCAAGTACTTTCCAAGATGCAGTGAAGCCATTTTCATCAATCAAATGCTCATCTGGCAAAAACGCTCCTTCAAAACTCGGATGCGGCCAATCGGACGAAATACTGACCTGCGTTTCTCTACCGATCGGAACAAAATTGAGTAGCTGACTTCCCTTCAGATCTAGTTTGATTTCGAATTCGGAAGATGCAGTTGGCTTCAACGGCATTCGAACAGAAATCCCTTCATCAAAGAGGTCGTTGGTTGGAACACCCGGACCAAATTCGGCAACCGTATCATTGAAATGCAGACTCACTTTCTCATTTATTCCGCGCATATCTGGAATGCCCATGCTGATAATGGCCTGATCCGTGAGAAAGTACTCGGGGTCGATATTCAATTGTGCTGGGTCGGGATTGGTGAAGTTTCCGCTCAAGGTCATATCCGAGCTATAAACCACCACTTCATAAATACCTCGCTTCCGATTTTCAGTGGTGATATCAGCCACAATATTCAAGTTCTCGGGCAAGAAATGACTCCAATTCTTGGTGAAGGTCCGTTTTCCTTCCTTGTCTTCTGTGTAGGTCAAATACGGCACAGACACGACCGGGCCGACTACCGTTTGTTCGAAGCCCCACTTGGCGCTTACTTCGCTAATGGCATCGTTGCTGGTCATCTGCCGTTCGCGAATGATGTCGCGGATCATTGAGTTGGGAATCATAAGCAGTAGCACGAGAATGGTGATACTGAAAATACGCACGGTAACCGAGCCGTTGAGCCAGAGATTGAAACGTTCGATTGTGCCAGGGTTTGAATTGTTGTTTGGTGTTTCCATAATGTTTTTTGTGTTAAGGTTTGCTCGCTAACGGCCGTGTTGCTCCGATCATTTGACGGTTAACAGACTTTAAGATTTGGTGCGCGCAATGCTTATCATTGCAACCCAATGGGAAAGATCAGTTTTGAAAAATTCGTGCTGGACAATGGCCTTACGGTCATTGTGCATCAAGACACCTCCACGCCACTTGCCTGCCTCAATATCATGTATGATGTAGGCTCGCGCGATGAAGACCCCGATAGAACAGGATTTGCGCATCTTTTCGAACACTTGATGTTCGGAGGCTCCGTGAATATTCCTGACTACGATGGTCCGCTACAGTTGGCAGCGGGTTCAAATAATGCCTTTACATCCACCGATATCACCAATTATTACATCACGCTTCCCGTAGAAAATCTGGAGACTGCCTTTTGGCTAGAGAGCGACCGTATGCTGAATCTGGCCTTCACCGAAAAGAGCCTGGAAGTGCAACGGAATGTGGTGGTGGAGGAATTCCGTCAGCGTTATCTGAATCAGCCTTATGGCGATGCGTGGTTGCTGATGCGCCCTTTGGCATTTTCTACCCATCCATACAAGTGGGCAACCATTGGTAAGGAGGAAAAACACATTGAAGAAGCGACCATGCCGATGGTAAAGGCCTTTTTCGAAAAACACTATCGCCCGAAAAATGCAGTGATGGTGGTGGCGGGAAACGTGAAGACCGAAGAGGTAAAACAACTTTCAGAAAAGTGGTTCGGCCCAATTCAAAAAGGCGAAAAACCAGTTCGAAACCTTCCTGTAGAACCTGTTCAAACAGAAGCCAAACGATTGGAAGTGGAGCGGCCCGTTCCTTTAGATGCCATTTACATTTCGTTTCATATGTGTGGAAAGGAAAATGATGAATACTATAAATGGGACCTTCTTTCGGACGTGCTTGCTGGCGGAAAATCGAGCAGGTTACACCAAAAACTGGTGGAAGAACAACGGATGTTCACATCGGTAAACGCTTTTGTAATGGGCGAACGCGACCCAAGTCTTTTCACCATTGCCGGCCACATTTCTCAAGACCGAACAACAGCCGAGGCGGAAGAAGCCATTTGGAAAGAAATTGAACTGTTGCGGACCGAATCTGTTGGAGTAACCGAATTGGAAAAGGTGAAAAACCAGGTGGAAGCAAATCACGAATTCTCTGAAATGAACCTGCTGAACCGCGCCATCGGATTGGCCTATCATGAATTGTTGGGAGATGCAAACAGCATCAATGAGGAAGCAGAGAAATATCAGCGGATCACCCGCGAAGACCTTCAATCTCTTGCGCATGAAAACCTGACCGTTTCCAATTCATCAACATTGATATACAAACGAAAAAGCTGATGTTGGACCGCACGCAAAGCCCTTCTTTCGGGAAAATTGAAAGTATTGACCTGATGGAGCCTAAAGTCTTTCATCTGGACAACGGATTGCCTGTTTTCTGCATTGATGCAGGCGCACAGGAAGTACTGAAAATAGAATTGGTGTTTCGGGTTGGCACAGCTACTTCCGATAAAAAACTGGTTGCATCTAGCACTGCAAACCTGCTGACATCAGGCACAAAACATCGCTCTGCGCATGAAATTGCCGAATCGGTCGATTTTTACGGTTCACATCTTCAAACAGAGGTCTCACACGATGAATGTTCGCTGAGTCTTTACACGTTGAACAAACATGTGGAACGAACCATTACAACGCTTGCAGAAGTGTATAGCGAACCTACTTTTCCTGAAAGGGAAGTGGAAACCTACATGATGAACAATCGGCAGGAAATGCTGGTGAATGAGGAAAAGGTGAGCTATTTGGCGGCCAAGGCATTTTCGTCCACGCTTTTCGGTTCCGACCATCCGTATGGAAGAAGTGCAGATCTGGATGATTACAATCAGATTGACCGATCAGAGCTGGTTGATTTTCACGCAGCTTTCATAAAAGACTGTATCGCTTACATTCTTGTGGCAGGCAAACGTGATGAAAAAACCATCGGAATACTGAATGCTCATTTTGGAAAAAGCGCTAGAAAATCGAATTCAGCCAATGACATTCCAAAGGAACACGCTACTCAAAGTTCAACGCACGTAGCAAAGGCTGGTGCTGTTCAGAACTCAATTAAAATCGGTAGAGTACTTTTCAACCGAACCCACGCTGATTTTGTCGGAATGCAAATTCTGTCCACCGTTTTGGGTGGGTATTTCGGTTCACGGTTAATGGCCAATATCAGAGAAGATAAAGGTTACACTTATGGCATAGGAGCGGGCGTAGCGAGTCTCCAACATAGCGGTTACCTTACTATCTCCACTGAAGTGGGATCAGATGTGTGCGATGCAGCCATCAACGAAATCTATTTTGAAATCGAACGATTGCGTAAACATCTGATTCCAATAAATGAATTGGAACTCGTTCGGAATTACCTACTTGGCTCCATTCTTAAAAGCATTGACGGACCTTTTGAGATTGCCGGAAAATGGAAAGGCTACATGAAATATGACCTGGGAATCAGTGCTCACCATGATTTTATCCGCCAGATAAAAACCATTACACCGGAGCATCTGCGCGAACTAGCAAACAAGTATTTGCAAAAGCACGATCTGGTGCAAGTGACAGTAGGATCGGGCAAATAATTTGCGAAGCAACTTAAAGCGCGTAAGTGCGTTCTTAATTACAGTTCATCGCCCCTACAGAAAGGGCAATAAATCATAACTTCGCACGCTTAGGTTTCTCCTATCTCTGATGAGTTCAATCAAACACGTTTTCAGGATTCTTGCATTGGCAATATTTGCCGTGTTGATGGTTCCGAAACGAACACAAGCGGCTCACATTATTGGAGGAGACGTGTATTGGGAATGTATCAGTTCAGGTCCAGACGCTGGTAAGATCGTATTCTATCTCACACTTTATAAGGATTGTTCGGTCAACACTTTCGTAAGTCCCGCTCAAGGAGTCTGGATCCGAAACCATCCTACGTTGAGCGAAATTCCAGTAACTCTTATTTCTCAGGTAGACATAAGTGCTGCGCAATGCGGGCTAGATTGTGCTTCAGGCGCTGTCGGTGCCGTAGAAAAATATGTTTTCGCTTCAGACCCTATTGCCATGACCGGAGTTCCGCCTCCGAACGGTTACCGAATCGAGTATTTCAAATGCTGCCGTGGCGACTCTGACAATCTACAGAGTGCGGTTGATCAAGAAATCTTCTATTCTGCCACCATGTATCCGTACAACGGACAGAACATGTTTCCGTGCTACGATTCAAGTCCACAGTTTGCCGAAGAACCGACATCCGCCATTTGCCTAGGTTACCAGCTGAGATACAACAGCAACGCAATTGACAACAACTTGGATTCGCTCTCGTACGAATTCATTGACCCGTTTGGTACGAGTGGAATTCCAATACCGCATATTTCAGGTTACAGTGCCAACCAACCGATGCCTGGTCCAAACCCGATAAACCTTGATCCAGTGACCGGGCAAATGGAATATGATGCACCTGCCAACAATCCTGGCAGATACACCATGGCAGTAGCTGTAAGTGCTTGGCGATGCGGTCAGCGTATTTCGGAGACCATTCGTGAAATGATGATCACCATGGTGAATTGTCTGGAGCCAAATAATGTTCCAACCGTAAGTGTTCCAACGTGGATTGCGCCTGCAACGGGAAGCAACTATGCGGTTACCGTTCAGGCAGGAGACCTTGTCAATTTTTCGTTGACAGGAACAGATAACGACCTGTCCAATGGCGTTCCGCAGATATTATCATTCTCTGCATCGGGCTCTCAGTTCGGAACCAATTTCAACAACCCAAACGGTGGTTGTCTACACACTCCTTGCGCCACCTTATCCAGTGTAACGCCTCCTTCTACTGGCACAGGAAGTATTTCTACCGAATTCAACTGGCAAACCTCTTGCGACCACGTATCTGTAACAAACGAATGCGCCACTCTTACCAGCACGTATAATTTTCTATTCAAGTATCAGGATAACTACTGCCCAGTTAGAGCTACACGCATGGTAAATGTGTCGGTTACCGTAGTTGGAGAATCGATTGTTAACAGTCCTGATCCGCATTGCGTAAGTCTTGATGCCAGTGGAGACGTGACACTTACTTGGGAACCGGTGACCGACAATAACGTACCGCCAACTTTTGTTGAATATGTTATCTATCACAGCACTTCGCCCAATGGGCCCTTTCAAGAAATAGGAACTGAGCTCAATATCAGCACTGGCACGTACGTGCATAGTAGTGCAAATCCGGTGGCGGCACCCAATGTATCAGGACCAAATTACTACCTGATAAAAACCCGTTCAGGCTGCAATCAACTGGATGCGCCTATAGATACAGTTGCATCCATTTATCTGACGTTTTCTGATGGAGGCACTACGGCCAACCTTTCTTGGAATCCGGTGGCTACACCAGACCTTCCTTCTTCCAATGGTAGTGGGTCAGCCCTTTACGAGGTTTGGCGTTTAGAACCCGGAGGTGTTTGGGAAATTGCTGGCACCACGAACAATCTTTATTATTCTGACCCTGTTATATGGTGCAACAATGAAATTATCACCTATCGCATTGAGCTTTCTGATGATTTCGGCTGTACTTCTGTGTCGAATGAGGCTGGTGGTCCGCTAAACAACCCAAATCAGCCTGACCCACAACCATTGGATTCATTGACGATAGACCCGCAAACAGGATTCATTACCATATGCTGGCCTCCCAATACGAGTACTAATGTAGTGCAATACAACATTCTGCTCAATCCAGATGCTTTTGCCTGGGTTCCGATGGACACGGTTTATGGATATAATAACACTTGTTGGACAGACAGCACATCCGATGCGTCATCCAATTCTCTATGGTATCAGGTATACGCCACCAACAGTTGCGGAGTGCCTGGAATCCCTGCAGGGTCTATTCAAAATAATACGGATCATCATGAAACAATCTTATTACAAGCAGAATACGATAGTTGCCAGCAAACAACCTCGCTTAATTGGAATCGGTATTGGTACTGGCCCGAAGGTGTTCGGGAATACGATATTTACACATCGATAGACGGTGCACCGTATTCCAAAATAGGAACAACTGCTGATACGGTTTTCGTACACGAAGACCTTCAAGCTTCAGCAGAGTACTGCTACATCGTTCGTGCAGTGAAAGATGTAAGCATAAGAGTCACATCCACTTCCAACAGAAGATGTATAGTAGCTGTCGTGCCAAAACGTCCAGATTATCAATATAACTACAACACCACTGTGCAGACCGGAAACACCGGTATTGAGGAGTTTTTCTACGTTGACAGCACTGCTGGCTATCTTGGCTTTCAGATCATGAGAGGCAAGTCGCCTGATGCGATGAGCAACCTCTGGTTCATTCCGTTTGATCCTAGCACCCGTTTTTATCAATACACCGATCCAGGGGCTCGGCCTGCCTTCTACAGTTACTACTATTCCATCATAGGTGTAGATAACTGCAACCTCAATGCAGATACGCTGAACATGTCGCGAACCATGTTGCTGGAAGCAGAGGCCAATCCAGATCGGACCAACGATATTCAATGGAATGCATACGAAGGTTGGCGAGGTCCAATCTCCGCATACAATATCTATCGGAGCGTGGATGGCGTTTACGACTATCTAACAACTGTTCCGCCCACGCAACTTACCTACACTGATACGGTAGAAGAGATTATTATTGGTGAAGGAAGGTTCTGCTACTACATTGAAGCGGTAGAGGGCATTGCTGGACCATTGGCGAACGACCCCGACCCTGCATTGGTCCCACAGCTCAGTAATTCCAACGAGGCTTGCGCGCTGCAACATCCGAACGTTTTCATGCCAAACGCATTTATGCCAGAAGGCGTGAACAACGTTTTTAAACCGGTTACGGTTTACGTGAATGCCGAAAGCTACCTGCTGCAGATCTATAATCGTTGGGGACAACGACTGTTTGAAACAACCGACCCCAACGAAGGTTGGAATGGTACCTACGGCTCACATAAAGAACCACAGGGCACCTATGCCTATTTCGTGAAATTCGTCTCCTCTAAAGGAGAAACCTACACCAAAAGCGGAACGGTGACACTTATTCGATAGTGAGGTTCTGCGAAAGTTTAGATTTGCAATTGAAATGAGGATCATCCCGATCATATTAATTGCCTTGCTGGCGCAATTAGGCAATCTGAGAGCGCAGCAACTGCAATGTGGAACATCGCAACGTATGCTGGCACAATTGGCCACAGACCCCATGTTGGAATCGCGAAGAGCCGCCATTGAGGAACAGACCCAACGATGGATTGAAGAGAACGTAGGGAACGTAGGGCGTGCAGTCATCACCATTCCTGTGGTAGTGCACGTGGTTTATAGCAGTAGTGCTCAGAATATTTCCGATGAGCAAGTCCAAACGCAGATAGATGTGCTGAATGAAGACTACAGGGCACTGAATGCCGACATCTCTGGGGTGCCATCTATTTGGACAAACCGTGTGGCTGATAGCGAAATTCAATTTGCCCTTGCCGCCCGCACACCTGACGGATTCCTTACCAACGGCATCACGCGTACCGAAACAACGGTGACAAATTGGAACGGCTCCGATAATGTAAAATTCACCTCCCTGGGCGGACATGATGCATGGCCCAATGACAAATACCTGAACATTTGGGTATGTAACATCGGCTCTGGGCTTTTGGGATATGCTTATCAGCCGGGTATCAATGCTTCGCTGGATGGTGTGGTTATCGGTTATCGGTATTTCGGAACCATTGGCAGCCTATCGAATGCATACGATCTTGGCCGCACATCCACACATGAAATAGGACATTATCTTAACCTCGATCACCTTTGGGGACCGAACAATTCGAACCCGAATTGCACGGCTGACGACAACGTATCGGACACCCCAAAGCAAACCGACCCCAACTTTGGCTGCAACACTACTTTTCCGAACGAAACCTGCGGCAATGGAGTGAACAGCGATATGTTCAACAATTACATGGATTATGGAGATGATGAATGCCTCTTCTTTTTTACCAATGGGCAAAAGGAGCGCATGTTGGCCGCACTTAACGGACCTCGTTCTGGCATTCTTACATCTGATGGGCTTGTACCCGGACAAGTAGGAATTGAAGAGCAGCTCCTCCACAGTTCGCTTAGCATTTATCCGAATCCTAGTACGGGCAATGTCCATCTTCGTTTAGACCAAAAGGCCAACGCCATGGTAGATATCCGGATAATGGACCTAATGGGCAAACAAGTATTCGCTCAATCCAACGTGAATATGAGCGTTAATATCTACACCATCGACCTGAGTGAACTAACCCAAGGAACCTATGTTCTAGAGATGACCTCAGAGAAAGAACACTTCAGCACAAAGATCAATATTGTTGACTAAATGAATCAGAACGGTCTGGAACACATCCTATCAAGCAACCTGGATAATAAATTCAAAACCATCACCGAAAAGGTGCTGAAGGAAGAACGCATCAGCTTTGATGAGGGCGTGTTCCTCTACGAAAAAGGAGAACTGGCCTTCTTGGGTTCGCTTGCCAACCACATCAAGGAAAAGCGTCATGGCGATAAGGTATTCTTCAACAGAAATTTCCATGTAGAACCGACCAATATCTGCGTATTCGATTGCAAATTCTGTTCGTATTCCAGACTTCTGAAACAAAAATCGGAAGGTTGGGAACTATCTGAAGAAGAGATCTTGCAGATGGTAAGAAGCTACGAAGGCAAACCTGTTACCGAAGTGCACATCGTAGGCGGTGTGCATCCAAAAATGGGACTCCATTATTTTGCTTCGCTGATCAAAAAGGTGAAGGAGATACGTCCCGATATCCACGTAAAGGCCTTTACGGCTGTAGAACTCGAATACATGTGTCGCAAGGCAAAAGTGAGCTACCGCGAAGGGCTTCAGATCTTGAAAGACCACGGACAGGATTCGTTACCTGGCGGTGGTGCCGAGATATTTGACGAAACGGTGCGTGCCGAGATCTGCAACGATAAATGCACGTCTGAACAGTGGTTGGAAATGCATCGCACCGCACACCAATTAGGCATGCCAAGTAATGCCACCATGCTTTACGGTCACATCGAATCGTTTGAACATCGGGTGGACCACATGAACCGCTTGCGAAACCTACAGGACGAAACGGGTGGATTCAACACCTTTATTCCGCTCAAATACCGTAATGGCAACAACCAGATGAGCCACATTAATGAGGTGAGCACCATCGAAGACCTCCGCAACTATGCCATTGGCCGTATTTACATGGACAATTTCGGGCACGTAAAAGCCTATTGGCCCATGATTGGTAGACAGACCGCTCAGATGAGCCTTGCCTTTGGGGTAGATGATATTGATGGCACCATAGACGATAGCACCAAGATCTACAGTATGGCCGGTGCAGAAGATCAGAATCCAGCTCTGAGTACCGAGGAATTGGTGGGCCTGATAAAAGAAGTGGGCCGCCATCCTATAGAGCGAGATACGGTTTACAATACCGTTACCGATTACATGAATTACGATTTTGCTGCTGAGAAGGCAATCGGAGTTTAATTCTTTTTTTGCTAAGCAAGCATCAATCACGGAAAAACGTAATAAAACCTGCAAAGCAATAAGGCTAAGAACCGAAGGCCCTAAGCCAAAATATACAGATTGATGATGGCCACAATAAAGTAAGGCACCAATCCGCCAGCGCCTGCATAGTCTTTGGCCATACGCTGCCCAAAGAAGAGCATCAATAAAGAGGCTGCCGAAAGGGATGTTCCGATCAGCGGAAAGGTGAAACTGCGAAAGGCCACTACTTCCACTACACCAACTGCCGATGCCAATCCGGCCGAAATCTCTACAAGCGTAATGACACTGAGTAGCATCGGCACCATTCCCGCCAAGGGTGATCTGGCAAAATGTCCCGTCAACCATTCGAGGTTTCCTTTACGGTCTATTACCTTATCTATTCCAGACTGTAGAAACAGAATGGCAAAGAATGTTGAAAGCAGCGCCTGAATAAGAATGAAGGCATTGGGCGTGTATTGACCGATCAAGTTGAGGAGCATGTGCTTGCGTTTGTACGTTTTACGAATATATCAATTGAACAGGAAAGACCAGTGACTTTGATTGAGCGCAACGGAACGCTCTTGCCACGCTTCAGAAAGTTACGAATCCCTTCAGTTGTGTTTCAAGCTCCCGATTCAATGGCTCATTCACCAAGGCGCCATCCGCAGTAAGCGCCAAATGAACCTGCGAGAGGTACACTTTTTTGCTGTACACCTCAGAACCTAGGTAATGAAGGATTCCTGTCAGATGATCGAGGCCACGCACATTGCCCGACCGGCCACTGGCCAATCCCATCAAAGCCACTTTCTTATCGCGGAAATCGCCATGATCGCAAGCATCCATAAAGAACTTGAGGTATCCGGGAAATCCGCCATTGTATTCGGGAACAATGAAAATGAGCTTGCGCACATTCCGAATGTACTTGGAAACCACCGCTTCAAATTCGGGCACATTCTTACCGTAGTTGCTTTCCTGTATCCAATTCACTTCCACATCGCGTAGGTCTAGCACCTGAAACGATTCGCCTAATTGCTCAAGCAAATTGGCATACAGCTCAGCTACGCGTTTGGTATTGCTGTCCGGCCTATTGGTGGTACAGATAACGGTGATCATTGCTTAAGGTCGGAAGACATTTGGTTGAAGTAATTCATATCGCGCTCCAGCAGACCTTTTCCCAAATAGTAGATATCGTCCGTTTTGATGTTCTCCAAGTAGCTTGTCTTTTGCTCAAACATGGCTGTTCCCAAGTAGTACCAATCGTCTGTAACGATCTTATCCAATTCATCGCGCTTGCCAGAAATGAGTGCTGCACCTAGAAAATACAGGTCATCGTTGTTCACATATTTCAGCTTCTCGGTGCTTTTTAGGAACAGGCTTTTAGAGAAATAGTAGATGTCGTCATTTTTCACATTCGCCCAAGCGGTCGTATCGCCAGTAAGCAACACGTAACCTAGATAATGAAGATCATCACCTTTATAGATGGTGATCTTCTCGCCTTGCGCAAGAACAGAACTTCCTATGAAGATCAGTGCTGCTGCAAGGCAGGAAATGCAAAAAGTATGCGGTCGCCTTTTGGTCACTTGGTAAATTCGGTGAGTGTATCTTTTATAATGCGCAAGCAATCGCTCAACTGATCTTCGGTCATTACCAACGGTGGCGCAAAGCGAATAATGTTTCCATGGGTTGGTTTTGCCAACAGACCGTTCGAAGCCAACTTCAAACAAATGTTCCAAGCGGTTTTGCTGTCGGGAGAATCGTTGATGATGATGGCATTGAGCAATCCTTTTCCTCTTACAAGTTTTACCAGATCGTTGGTAGCAATGAATGCTTCCAATTCCTCGCGGAAGCGTTTTCCTAGTCGTTCGGCATTCTCTGCCAATTTCTCGTTTTTCACTACTTCCAATGCTGCCATGGCCACTTTACATGCAAGCGGGTTGCCACCAAAAGTTGAGCCATGTTCTCCTGGTTTGATGCAAAGCATTATTTCATCGTCTGCCAACACGGCCGAGACAGGCAAAACGCCCCCAGAAAGTGCTTTCCCCAAAATGAGGATATCTGGTCGTACGTTCTCATGATCAACCGCCAGTAGTTTCCCCGTTCGGGCAATTCCAGTCTGAATTTCATCAGCAATAAGCAGCACATTATATTGTGTGCAAAGTTCCCGTGCTTTGGTCAAATAGCCGGCAGTTGGCACATTCACGCCTGCTTCTCCTTGTATCGGCTCTACCAGAAAACCAGCCACATTCGGATCTTGCAGTGCTTTTTCCAACGCTGCCACATCATTGTACGGAATGGATTCAAACCCAGGCGTAAATGGCCCGAAATTGTTGCGCGCATCAGGGTCGTTAGAAAACGAGATGATGGTGGTTGTTCTTCCATGGAAGTTACCATCGCACACAATGATCTTCGCTTTATTGCTTGGAATTCCCTTTTTCTCGTACGCCCATTTTCGGCAAAGCTTCAAAGCAGTTTCCACTCCTTCTGCGCCCGTGTTCATCGGCAATAGCTTATCAAAACCGAAATACGCGGTGGCGTATTGCTCAAATTCGCCCAATACGTCATTGTAAAAAGCACGGCTGGTCAGCGTCAGTTTCTGAGCCTGCTCGGTAAGTGCACCAATAATACTTGGATGGCAATGCCCTTGATTGACTGCCGAATAGGCTGAAAGAAAATCGTAGTAGCGTTTGCCGTCTGTATCCCACACAAAAACGCCTTCGCCCTTCTCTAACACCACTGGTAGCGGATGGTAATTGTGCGCACCATAGCGATCTTCTGTATCAATGATCTGTTGCGCTTTGGCTGATATTTCCAACAATTCTTCCGTCATCATGCTTTTTACTTTTTCAAATTCAATTTCAGGTAATCTATGATGTCTTCTCCATAGGCCATCAAGGTAGTATCAACGAACAACGCAGGATACACGAAAATATCATGTGGCGGTTGTACATGCTGAAGATCCACGTTGTAAATATCCGCATCAATACCGGAGGAACGGACAAAATCCTTTACCAATCCGCATTGATGACACCAATTGGCAACATAGATCACAGGCTTCATACCAACTTGTCTGTTTGATGAATGAGAATCGTCTTACGATCAAAATTGATCAGCTCCTTTTCCTTCAACTCATTCAATACGGTTGTTACCGTTTGGCGAGATGTGGCAGTAAGACTGGCCAGATCTTGATGCGTGAGCGAGTGTTCTAAAAGCACTTCGCCCCCAGCGAGCACTTTTCCTCGTTCCGTTGCCATTTCGCGGATCAGATCCACAATTCTAGTTCTGGCATCTTTAAAGATCAGCGATTCGAACTTCCTCTCGACCTTAGACAATCGATTTCCAATGGTGGTTGTGATCTTCAGACCGAGTTCCGCATTTCCACGCATCATATCCAAGATCTCTTCCACATTCAAGGTGCAAACCCGCACGTCATCATCCATGGCAATGGCGAAATCGTTACGCGTTTCCTCCCCTACCAAACCCATCTCGCCAAACATATCACCCGGATGCATAATGGCTTTGATGATCTCTTTCCCGTCAGGCGAATAGCTGCCGATCTTCACTCTTCCATTTTTTAGAAAGAAAATGATCTTAGAAGGTTCGTTTGGGAAATAAATATGCGTTCCCTTTTCCTTGGTCTTCATGGTAGAACGCTGTTCTACTTTTAGCATTTCCTTATCGGAAAGCCCCTCGAAAAGATGGATTTTTTCGAGCCACCAGAGTTTTGTGAAGTTGTTCAAGGGAGTTTGTTTAATGATCGGTCACAAATATATTAATTGCAAAAGCGGTCAAATTGTTCGCTGCATCTAGCATTCGCCCTTGGTCGCTCGAAAAAAGGGCTATTTTTGCGCAGCCCCGCCCAGGTGGTGAAATTGGTAGACACGCTAGCTTGAGGGGCTAGTGGCCGTTAGGCTGTGCTGGTTCGAGTCCAGTCCTGGGCACATTTTTAAACGATAGTAGCGTATGAACAGAATGAACAAGCGTATTTTGAAGATGTACACGCTTCTAATACTTGCTGTGTTGTTCAGTAAACCGCTTCTTGCCCAAGTGGTTGAGTTCGGAGAGGAATTCAATAATGTTGGTCGATTGAAAAACCCAGGAACTGAATGGACCACCAACGTTTGGCCCAAAAACCTGGTGATCATGTACAACAACGGCAAGACCACGATCAACGGAAATGCCATGAACATCATTATTGAACCACTAAGCGGTTCAGAACCAACAGACGAAGTGAAGTTGGTGATTGGTCAGGCACGAAATTGGGCAGCACTCAAATACGCTTTTAAGCTTCCAGGAAAGTACAAGGTTAGCGCGTTGGACAGAGAACGTAAGTTTTTGGCCAGCAGCATTATCACTATAAATGGCCCTGTAAAACCAGAACCAAAGCCAGAACCTGTAGCGGAAAAACCGGTCGAAAAGCCTGTGAAAAAAGAAGAGCCGACCAAGGAAGAGATTCTTGAAAATGCTCCAGAACCGATATTCGTTGAATCTGTTATTGAGGAGGAACTGACCGAAGAAGAGAAAGAGACCTTGCTTTTCGAAAGCTTCTACATTGCTTTCGGAAGAACGGTGCAAAGTGGAATGCTGATGGGACAGAACGAAAAGTTCAAAGGGATTCCTGGAGGAGTTGATCTGCAAGTACTTTTCTCAAACAATGAAGGATTTGGAACAGAAACCATCTCTGTTGACATCTGGTTCAAACCAGACGGTACCAAAGAATACAGTGAGCATTTTACCGAAATGACCGTTCCTATTGGCAAGAATGTAACCCAAGCCAACTTCCCACTGAACATCAGAGACCGAGGAAGCTACAAAGTATCGCTTTATACAGGCGATGCAGATGCCGTTTGGATAGGTTCAGGATACGTTAGTATCTACTAAATCCCCGAAATAAATTATTGTTTTAGCACGCAGGTAACGTCTACCGTGTCTCGATAATAGGTGCAAGAAGCGGTGGTTCCTATGTCAAAAGCTCCTTGCTTCCATGCAGATTCCAAACTATCTGTAAACTCCCTATCGCCACAATTAACGCCAGATGTTGTTGGCCCAAAGCCAGTGACGACAATACATTCAATGCAGGTATGATCTGCACTGAGCTGGTCTTCCTTTCCCTTGATCTCCTTGTTCGTTCCGCAGTACTCGTCCACGTAACCTACAACTTCTTGAGATTGCTTGAGTTTCACCTCGCACTCTACGCACTTGCTGCAGCCAGCGAGCAGAATCGGAAACAGAACGAGTGATAAACCGACTTTTTTCATCAGTTCATACTTACCATCCAACCGAACTTATCCTCAACTTCTCCATAGCGAATGGCGTTGAGCTGCTTTGATATAAGCGCAGACATTTCTCGCTCCTCAATCGGTCTAAGCACCATATCCACTCCATTGTATCCGATCAATTCAATCGGAGCTACGGTTGCAGCAGTTCCTACTCCAAATGCATCTAAGAGATCTCCTCGTTTATGCGCTTCGGCAAGCTCATCGATACTTATCCTTCTTTCCTCTACGTTGATTCCAAGGTCTGCGGCAAGTGTGAGCACGCTATCTCTTGTTATTCCTTTTAAAATGGTATCGCCCGTTGGCGGAGTGACAAGTGTGTCTCCAATCTGGAACATCACATTCATGGTACCACTTTCTTCAATGAACTTGTGCTCAACAGCATCAGTCCAAAGCAATTGATGATATCCTTTCTGCTGCGCCAATCTGGTCGGGTACAAAGAGCCGCCATAATTACCTCCAGACTTGGCAGAACCTGTTCCTCCTTTAGCCGCTCTGGTGTAAGTACTTTCTACCATTACTTTAAGCGGTGTGGTATAATACGGACCAACTGGGCCTGTGAACATCACACATCGATACGTTTCTGAAGGTTTCACACCTAAGAATTGATCGGTTGCAAACATGAACGGACGGATGTACAATGAAGAATTGAGAGCTTCTGGAACCCAATCAATATCAATCTTTATAAGTTCTTTCAATGCTTCCATCATCAATTCTACGGGAATGACAGGCATGCACATTCTTTCTGCAGATAGATTAAGTCGCTTGAAATTATCTGTTGGTCGGAACATCATTACTTCGCCATCAGAATTTCGATAAGCTTTCATCCCTTCGAATATGGTCTGCCCATAATGAAGTGCCAACATGGCTGGAGTGAACGGCATGTTCCCATAAGGTTGAATTCTGAAATCGGACCACTTACCGTTCGCATAATCTGCAACAAACATGTGGTCTGCAAATTCTCTTCCGAAAGGAATATTATTAAAATCCACTTCGTTGATGCGGGTTTTTGCTGCCCTTTCAACCCTAATTTGCATAATGTCGCTCTCCATCTATAGTTGTATTAATGCATCTCAATTTACAAAAACTGACCTGCTTTTATCGTGCGAAAGTCGGGAATCAATGATCAACCACCAACCTTTGCACTTGTCGTTGTCCGTCAATTATCGTTTCAAGTAAATAGATTCCTGTAGTTCTCGGCACATTCAAGGTGTTCAATCCCTGAAAAATGCGTCTCGATTCTCCTACAGCTCTTCCCGCAACGTCCCATATTTGAGCAGATCCCTCGTTCACCGCACCATCCACCTGCAAGTTAACGTAGTGCGATGCTGGATTCGGAAAGAGCGATACACGGCCACTTTTCTCAACGCTAGCAATTCCTGTTGTTTCCTCTACACTGAAAACATCGATTGCACCTTCTACCAAGTGACCAGGAAGGACATCTTCAACTTCAATAATAAGTTGAATTGGATTGGAAAGATTTGGAATATGGTCTAATAGTGAAAACGAAAAAGGCTTCCATTGATTGGCAGTAACAGGCAAACTGGCCACCGTTGTTATGCTTGGACCATATTCTACTTTAACCTTAAAAGTATCATTGCCAGCATCGTTTCCTCCTGAGTTGAAGAACCAATAATTAAATCGTAATGCTGGATGATTCAATGAGCTCAGATCCATCAGTGGCGATTTCAAAATCGTTACTCCTTGATCCACGTCATCATCACCAACTCCACCACCGCCATTTCCAGTAACGTAGGCGTTTCCATCACAGTCATTGATCATATCTGAACCTGGATTTGAAATACTATCCAGATAAATGGTTTCGATAGGAAATCCGCGTTCCCAAATTCCTGAAGCGGCCGTTCCTGAAACAGTCCAACCTAGATCCAACGAAAAATCATCGTAGTAACCTTTGAGCAATTCAATTGGATCAGGCACTGATCCAGAACTGAAATCTATCGAGCCACACTCGCCAATATATCCCCATTTTCCTGCAGTTACAGCATATTGTCCTGCATAGAAATTAGTATCCGAATAAACTCCGTTAGCATCAGTTGTAAGTTCCTCATCAAGAAAATCATTCACCACATGTACTGTAGCTCCAGACACCGGCTGTCCGCTAGCAGCATCAAGCACAAGACCTGAAAGAACAAATGGCACATCTGGAATCATCTGAACATCTAACGTAACCGTTGCTCCATTAGTGAGAACAACTCCGTTTATCGTTTGGGGTAAATAGCCGCCCTTTTGAAATGTCACGGAATACGTTCCTGCTGTAGCTGTTCCTGTTGCGTAATCGCCAAAAAGATCGGTGACATCTGTTAATCCTGTGCCCACCACATCTATCTGAACGGCATTTAGCACACTTCCCGAACCAAATTCAGTCACGTTTCCTTGCAGTCTGGCCGCGCGGACGTAATCAGGCCCAACTATAAATAGACCTTCTTCTATATCCGCAATGAGAATATTGCCCGAAGGAAGATATGGCCACGCTCCCCATGCGCCATTAAAACCTCCTCCGCTGAACGGACTTGTATCGAAATAGCCAGTGAGAATGATATTTGAGGGGTCTGACACATCGTGAATAACCAGTCCGTCTCTGTAATGCGATGTAACGATGTAATCGTTGATAAAATGCGTGTTATGCGGAATAACGCCTTCA
Source organism: Flavobacteriales bacterium (assembly GCA_021739695.1). Taxonomy (NCBI): domain Bacteria; kingdom Pseudomonadati; phylum Bacteroidota; class Flavobacteriia; order Flavobacteriales; species Flavobacteriales bacterium. Next base: position 110,263 of record JAIPBM010000011.1, read on the forward strand.
GTCAGTGGATGACGAACCTTGTCGGTTTCCACTACATTATTAAGGTTGCTCATATCGTATGCAGCAACAAACCCGCTATTCACTTCATCTGTTGTGAAGCAATGTTCATTATTGTCAGATGGCCAAATATTGTGCGAAAACTGGCTTGGCGTATCCCAGTTTGCTAACACAACTGGATTGCTTGGCGTAGAAACGTCTACCACAAAAGACCCTTGTTCCAAGCAAGCAGCCCAAAGCGTATCACCTCTAACGAATCCATCGTGGATGTAATGATCATTCCATCTGCCAAGTTCAGTCGGGCTGGTCGGATTGGAAATATCGAGAATGAGCGCTCCTCCTACTCCATTGTTTGAACCGAAAATGTACGCCTTATCCGCCTCTGTATCAACGAACATATTATGCGCTTTGGTCCAAGGAAATTGGCTCCCGCTGTAGCTAACAGATGTGAGATTGGTGCTTCCGGGCAGTGGCGACATATCAACTATCAAGAGCCCTCCGCTGGTTTCATTTACACAATAAGCATAACCGTTGTGGTAGAACGGGTCGCGCCAAATTGAATTTGCACCAGGGGCAAAAAACACTTCAGTCGGTGTTGTCGGATCGGTAACATCCACAATGGAAAAACCATTGTAAACACCCACCAAGGCATATTCATGCCCATTATGAAATGCACCTCTCACTTCGCTCAGATCTTCCGTGTAAGCAAGATGACCGAGTTCGGTGGTATTGAAGGCATCTTGAGCCCAAACAGCCTGCGCTGAAAACCAAAGATTTATAGCTAAAAAGAGCCGAACGAAAGTTCTCATGGGCATGCGTTAATTATGTTGGTACAAATGAACGATTTTGAAATCACCACGGTGTCTTAACCATGACGCCAATTGAAGCAATAATGTCTCGTATTATTACCAGTCCAAACCTGAACACATAGGAGCCCAAATTGTTAGGCATTCCAAATAAACCATGAAACAGATACTTGCATTTTCTGGCAGTATGAGTGCCAATTCCATCAATCATCAGCTGGTTGAATTCACTGCGGATCAGGTCTTAGGCGCTGAGGTTAAAATCATCCGTTTGTCTGATTTTGAAGCACCACTATACCGTAGCGAAATGGAATCGGAACTTGGATTCCCTGAAACCATTGTCAGCCTGCGAAAGCTTTTTGACGAAGCAGACGCCTTCATCATTTCCACTCCAGAATACAACAGCAGCATTCCGGCTGGTTTTAAAAACACCATCGATTGGCTTTCAAGAATGGAAGTGAAGGTTTTTCAGAACAAACCCGTTCTGTTGATGGCGACTTCTCCGGGAGCAAGAGGTGGCCGATCTGTTCTTGATCATCTTTCGGCCATCATGCCATTTTGGGGCGCTCAAATGGTCGGAACATTCAGTCTGCCCAAATTCAAAGAGCATTTTACGGAAGGAATTCTGGCTGAGCCGTTTCAACAAGAATTACAAGAATTGTTAGCTGGGTTACCGAAATGACCATTCCTTGTACCGACATTCATGTAAATGTTCGGTTCAGGAGCAAATAGTGTCATGAAATTCAATCGCGGTCAGGTCGCGAAGCGAAAGAAATTTGGAGACATCACAGAAGCCCGCCACGAAAAGCACAAGGAACTCGTTGACAAGCAAATGAGTGCTTCTCAGTTTGAGCGATTTAAACAAGACCTGAAAGAAAGACGAAGAATGGAATCGTTTAAAATAGGTCTGACGCTGTTTGTAATAACCTTCGCGGTCACAACGGCATTCATACTCGTTTTACGATAATCTCAATTCTTCCACTTGGCCAAGAACAAGTTGGTGTCGTGGGTTCCGCCATTGTTCCTATTGCTAGAGAACAACAAATATTCGCCAGAACGTGAGAACATCGGAAAAGCATCGAACACACCATCATAAGTAATCTGTTCCAGACCCGTTCCATCAACGTTAATCGTGTAAAGGTTGAATGGATAACCTTTCTCAGAAGCATGGTTTGAAGAGAAAATGATTTTCTCGCCAGAAGGATGAAAGAATGGTGCCCAATTGGCTTTTCCCAAATTGGTCAATTTCTTCAATTCAGAACCATCAACATTACATATATAGAGTTCCATTTCGGTAGGCGTTACCAAGCCTTCCAACAACAATGCTTTGTAATCAGCTATTTCTTCCTCTGTCTTTGGACGGCTGCTTCTGAATATCAGTTTGGTTCCATCCGGAGAAAAGAATGCACCGCCATCATACCCCAATTCGGAAGTGATCTGCGTTACATCTGAACCATCAATTTTCATGGTATACAGTTCCAAATCGCCAGACCGTAGACTGGTAAACACGATCAGATCGCCATTCGGAGAAACGGTTGGTTCTGCATCATAACCTTCCTCGCTTGTCAACTGACTTAGGATGTTTCCTTGCAGATCGGCCACAAAAATGTCGAACCCCGCATACACAGGCCAAACGTACTTGCCGTCTTCACGCTTAGCAGGTTTTGGCGGACAGTCTTCACTTGCCAAATGTGTTGATGCATAAATGATGGAAGTATCGCCCGGCATGAAATACGAACAGGTGGTTCTCCCCTTTCCTGTACTGATCATGGTTGGTCGCTCGGTAAGCATGTGCTCTGCATCCGCTACGGTGGTGAAATAGATCTGATCGCACGAATCGCCCCAAACCGCATTCGTTGCTTGAAAAACGAATTTGCTATCGTCAAAACTCCAGTAAGCCTCTGCATTGTCGCCTCCGTTCGTAAGTTGAATGATGGTATCGAAATGCACTTCCTGCGGATAATGCAACATGGAGGTCTTTGTTGCTCCGGAATATCCATCATGCTTGTGCTCGCTTCCGCACGAAAGGAGGATAAGGGAGAAAACAAAAAACGCAGTAGCTCTCATTAGATTCGGGTATTTGCGCGCAAAACTACGCTGATGAATGGAATGTTGCGAAATTCGCGGCAAATCACTCAAATGAAGCGCATACTTTTCTTTTTCTCCTTTTTCATGTTCGCAATCGCTGCTTGGTCTCAAACAGCGGTGGAACAGCTTAAGGCTGATGTTTCTTACTTGGCAGATGACAAATTGGAAGGGCGCGAAATAGGCACAAAAGGCGAAGAACTGGCTGCCATCTATATTTCTGAACGAATGGCTCAATTGGGATTGACACCAAAAGGAACTGAAGGCTATTTCCAAACATTCAGTCGTAAACTGGAGCAAGACCCACATTCTGCCAGTCCTTCTGACACAGGTAGGATTGCTGGCCGAAACGTAGTTGGGTTCATTGATAATGGCGCTAAAACCACCATCATCATTGGCGCGCATTACGATCATTTGGGATACGGGGCACAAGGTTCGCTATATGCTGGAGATCCAGCCATACATAATGGAGCAGATGATAATGCGAGTGGTGTTGCTGTGATGCTTCAACTTGCAGAAAAACTGAAAAAGGCATCTGAATCGAACAACTATTTGTTCATCGCTTTTTCTGGTGAAGAACGCGGATTGTGGGGCTCAAATTTCTTTGCGAAAGAACCAACCTTGAAATTGGATGATGTGAACTATATGATCAACATGGACATGGTGGGCCGATTGAATGAAGAAAAAACCTTGGCCATCAATGGCATTGGTACTTCGCCTTTTTGGAAAAATGCGCTCGAAACCTTGAACCAAGGTAGTTTCAAATTAGTGCTATCTGAAAGTGGTGTCGGCCCGAGCGATCATACGTCATTCTACCTTAAAGACATTCCTGTATTGCATTTCTTTACTGGTCAGCACGATGATTATCACAAACCAAGTGATGATGTGCATAAGGTGAATTTTGATGGAATGGAAAGTATCGGCCAGTTCATCTTCAAGCTCATTTCTGAATTGGACGATGAGGGCAAATTGGCCTTCACAAAAACAAAAGACGCGGACAAAAGCAATTCGCCAAAGTTCAGCGTTACGCTAGGCGTTGTACCAGATTACTTGTTTGATGGTGAAGGCATGCGCATTTCTGGCGTCAAGGAAGACCGTCCGGCTGCAATTGCTGGCCTTTTGGAAGGCGACATCGTGATCAAAATGGGCAAAATTGACATCACGGACATGCAAAGCTATATGCAAGGTTTGGCAGCTTTCAAAGAGGGCGACAAAACAACAGTCTTGGTAAAACGAGGCAAAAAGACGCTTAAGAAAAAAGTGCAGTTCTGATCTGCACAATCTTTTTCAACTCCTTGCGTTAAACGCGCGTGAGACTACTACTTCCATCCTTTCTAGCAGTCGTACTGCTGTTGTCTGCCTGTAAATATGATTCCGATGTTGAAGAGATTCCTGAGTTCGAAAACACGTTTTCGTTGAATGGAAATCAAGAAGCGAATCGGTTGATTGCCGTTTCGGATGGCATTATTGGAGTGGGCACTTCTGATGTTGGCGGTGTGAAACGTCTGCTCCTCCTCAAAACCGATTTTAGCGGAAATCTGCTCTGGCAAAAGGAATTGGAAAGCGGAACTGAAGGCTTTGGGATCAAGCTGACTGCTGATAAGTATCTGATTCTTGCAGGAACAATAACAGACGAAAATGACAACAGAGATCTGCTCCTAACCAAGACAGATCAACTTGGAAATGTGCTTTGGTCCAAGCATTTTGGCGGTATTCTGGCCGATCAGGGAAAGGATGTAATTGAATTGGAAGGTGGCGGATTTATGGCAATAGGACTTGCACAAAGTTTTGGTGCTGGTCCAGTAAGCATGTACGTGGTAAAAACCGATGTGAACGGAAATGAAATTTGGAGCAGAACCTTTGGTGGCGAAGGTGTAGATGGCGGATCAGAACTACTGCAAGTGAACAGCTTTGAAGTATTGCTTTTAGGTTTTACTGGAAGTTTTGGGGCTGGCGACCGCGATATTTATGTTCAAAGTGTGAGCATCGATGGTGACAGTCTTGCTTCATTTACCTACGGTGGCGCTGGATACGAGGAAAGTCAGGCAATTCAACGAAGCTCAGATGGTGGATACGTCATGTCCAATCATTCTGCCAGCAATGAGCCGAATCACTCATTACTTGCAACTAAATTGGATGCCAACGGCATGGTTGTTTGGGAAAAGGAATTTGGCTCAGCTCAAGCACATGAAGGTGGCGAAGGCGTGCTTGCCGACCGCGAAGGGAATTACGTATTTCTCGGAAGGACGAACAGTTTCGGAAATGATGAGCAGGTTTATTTCATCAAAACTGATGTAAGCGGAACTGTATTGGCAGAATTGAATTTCGGACAGGAAGGCGACCAAAGAGGGAACGACATCATAGAGCACGATGGCGCTTATTACATGGTTGGCACATCAAGCATTGGCGGAGACTCTGACGTCCTGCTGATTAAACGTCCGATGTAGCTTTTCTAAGCTCCCTACTCCTCGCTTTTCTTCTTGGGCAATCTTCCAGCATCCTTCAAAGCTTTATTCACAATCCATTCCAATTGTCCATTTGAGCTGCGGAACTCATCCGCAGCCCATTTCTCGATCGCACTCAGAATTTCTGGATCGAGACGTAAGACAAATGGTTTTTTCTTAGACAAAGCTTAAGACGTTTTTTCCAAAAGAACTACAATCGTATTAGCACCGCTATCCGCGCTCATGGAGATCGGACGATAGCCCTTTCTGCATTCTTCATTCAATCGCGCTTCGAACTTCTCTGCGCTTTCGAATATCTTTTTACTGAGGAATTTGAATTTGTTGTTCATCACGTATCAATTATAAAGTGAACCTGTGTTTACTACTGGCGATGCACTCTTATCAGAGCACAGTACCACCATCAAATTGCTGACCATTGCGGCCTTTTTCTCATCATCCAAATGAACGATATCTTTTTTACTGAGCTCGTCTAACGCCATTTCTACCATTCCAACAGCACCTTCAACAATTTTTCTTCGCGCAGCTACTACCGCGGTTGCCTGCTGCCGTTGTAGCATGGCCCCTGCAATTTCCTGAGCGTAGGCCAAATGACTGATGCGGGCTTCCAAAACCTCAATACCTGCTATTCCGAGGCTGTGATCCAAGGCCTCTTCTAGCTTATGATTCACTTCATCTCCCCCACCACGAAGCGAAATTTCCGCTTCCGTATCGTCATCCTGAAACTCATCATATGGGTATTGTCCTGCCAAATTTCTTAAAGCTGCCTCACTCTGAATTCCAACGAATTCCAAGTAATCGTTTACATCGAAGGCTGCTTTAAAAGTGTCTTTCACTCGCCAAACAATCACAGCACCTATCATTATCGGGTTTCCTAAGCTATCGTTCACTTTGATAGGCTCGTTATCAAAGTTGTGCGCGCGCAATGATATCCGATGATTCTTCATGAATGGATTGACCCAAAAGAAGCCGTTGGACTTTACCGTTCCCTTGTACTCTCCAAATAGAACGAGCACCCAAGATTGATTTGGATTGACAATAAAAAATCCGATGAGCATTATCAACGGAATAAGCTCAAGCGCAAGCCAACCTGGTTGATTGACTATAACTGCGAGTAAAATAATGGCACCGATCATCACCAACACAATTGGCAACATCAACCAGCCGGAGATAGGCTTTACTGTTTTTTCTTCTTTCATGATTTCTACATTTATATTGATATCACAATGATATCATATTAATTTGATTCTCGCAAATGAACATTGATTCAAATACTCAACATACATGATCAGAAAGAATTCATCAGAATCAGGCTATAGTCAATATCACTAGACAATCAAAACCTAAGCATAAAAAAAGCCCGTCTTCAATGAAGACGGGCTTTTTCAAAAATCGGCAGAATCATTATTGCACGATGAAATCTACTCTTCGGTTAACGTTCAATGCTTCATCAGATACAGAAAGTGGATTAGCCTCACCTTCACTGTCAATGCTAAACCTTCCAGCATCTATACCATAGATTTTAACCAGATGATCAACAGCAGCTTGAGCACGTTTCTCACTAAGCGATGTATTGTAATCTTCAGCACCTGTCTTATCTGCGCTTCCTACAACTTTCACATTAATAGCCTTATCGGCTTTCATGATTTTAGCAACTTCTGCCAATCTGTCATAACTAGACCAGTAGTCGATTCGTGCACTATTTACTTTGAAATAGATCGAAGGTAGTCCGCCACCAGAAACATTCACGGTTGATTGTCCACCAGCCGCTTCCAAATTGATTGTTTTACCTTGGAAATTGACCAACGCACCAGCAGTAGTATTTGGCTCTACATCTTGGCTATCGGCAACACCATCATTATCAGAATCCAATTCCTTACCATTCTCATCAACTCTTGCTCCTTTAGATGTAAAAGGGTCAGCATCCAAATAATCTGGCACCCCATCACCATCCGTATCTAATGAACGTCCACTACCATCGACCGCTACATCAGCAGGAGAGTTTTCTTCTTTATCAAAGATGTCAGACACTCCATCACCATCTGCGTCTTTAGCAAGTCCATCAACATTTGCTTGAAGGTCAGCGATGTTTTGGTTAAGTGCTTGGAAAGGATTAACCCATTCTTTCGAATGTGTTTGTTTTCCAATTTTAATAGCCAAGAATGCGTTAAAAAGTCCATAGCTATCACTCCTTTTGCTTCCTGCTACGGTACCGTCTAACTTATCGGAAGCAACCGCAAACCGTTGAGTATACTCCAAACCAAGGTCGAACCTTCGCGATAGTCGAAATTTCATACCTAAACCAGCAGGAATGATCAATTCTGTGGTCATTTTCTTATTTTCATTATCCTTATTCACATAAGGTTCACTAGCGACCCAATCCCCAGCCTTTTGACCTCCAGCATCAAACAACCGTGTTTTTCTAACCCGAAACGAAGTAAAACCAACACCACCAACCAAGTACGCAGTAAACAATCTGTCTTTTGTTCGGTCTGAATACATCAGATTAACGAAGTTTATTGTGGCATTTAGTGTGTAATCTACAAATACGGTCTTAAAAAGTACGTTATCATTCTTCCCTGTACCACTGCTATTTGCATTGAATTTCCGTTTTGAACCTCCCAATGTACCACCAAGAACGTTGGCGCGAAACCCAATGACAGAATTCAATTGGTAGTCAACAAATAGACCTCCCGCACCATTGGCAATATCAGCCTTCTGTTGAGAGAAACCGAAGTCATATTGACGAATATCTCCGTAAAACTGAGTCCATCCTCCTTGAAGACCGACAGAGAAATAATTCATTTTCTTTTTCTGGCCAAAAGCGATACCAGAAACCAATAGTGACAATACAAAGAGTAGACTCTTTTTCATATTAAGCAAGTTAGTTGTTCTTTCTTTATTAAACAGAAGCACGCCCAAATGAACGCGTTGCAAAGTTAACCAATGTTATTAATTGACAAAGGGGTATGTTTTTTTTTCATACCAAGAGATTACAAGGTTATCAACAGAGGTCAATAATTTGAATTCCAAAGGCGTGATCCGCCTCTATTATCTTGAATATGGCATTCAAGTCTTCGTTAGATGCTACGAAATCTATTCTATCCGTGTTCAAAATCACAATCCTTATTCCTGTTTGTTGCCGAAAGAAATCCAGATATCCTGTGTTAATTGCTCTAAGATAATCGAGACTTATGTCCAGTTCATATTCTCTTCCGCGCTTTTTTATCTGCCTCAATGACTTTTCAGGGCTGGCGTGTAGAAACAAAAGAAGGTCTGGTTTTGGCAATCGACCATGAATAATCTGAAACAGGTTCTGATAAAGTTCAAATTCATCTTCATCAAGATTGATTCTCGCGAAAACGAGTGATTTCGCAAATGAATAATCGCAAACAATGCCGGGTTTGAACAAGTCCGTCTTGTTCAGTTCATCTCTTTTTTGATGATATCTTTCAGCCAAGAAGCTCAATTCCAACGCAAAACTGTGCTGTTTAGGGTTTTCATAGAACTTCGGTAAGAATGGATTGTCTTTAAACTCTTCCAGCATCAGTCTCGAACCCCATCGTTCTGCCAATTTCTTAGATAACGTGGTCTTTCCAGATCCGATGTTCCCCTCAATTACCACATATTCGTACTCTTTTGGGCGCGCCATCAACTAGGACATTATGTGGTCAGCTTTCAAGGAGTCTAGTTCATCAATGAGTTGAACAGAAGTTCTCAGTAATATTGGATGAATCCAATTCGGAGCAATTTGAGAAAGCGGTCTAAGTGCAAATTCTCTTTCGTGAAGATGTTTGTGAGGGATTGTGAGACCTTGAGATTGAAAGATCAAATCTTCTGAACTTAGAATATCTATGTCAATGGTTCTAGACGTCCATTGCTCGTTTTTCCTAGTTCGCCCCATTTGCATTTCAATTTCCAAGATGGTTTTCAGAACATCTAAAGGCGCTTTCTCTGTTTCAACCATTATGGCCTGATTCAGAAATGTGGTTTCGGATTTAAATCCCCACGGTTCACTTTCCAACACTTCTGATACACTAACTATTCTGCCAACTTGAGCAGCAATGTGCTCGGTTGCTTCTTTCAAAATCTTTGAACGGTCACCAAGATCAGAGCCAGTCAAGAGAACATATTTCCGGATTGATCCATTCATAGAAGGTCGCAAATATAATCCAAGGTATTTGTTGCAGATGATCGCGGCAAAATGTCGCTTAACAATTGATAACAACCGCGATGGCCGCCATATTACATGGTTATTACCTTTGCGGCCTAATTCTAAGAAATACCAAATGAAACAATTTTTCAAGTTCATGTTTGCCAGCGCATTAGGCCTTGTGGTTGGCATATTTTTATTATTCGCAATTCTAGCTGGAATTGGTGCATCAATGAGTGGAGAACAAGTGGTTGAAGTGAAAGACAAATCGGTTCTTCATATAAAACTCAACTACGAAATCAAAGAGCGCGGGGTAGATAGCCCGTTCGGAAACTTTGATCCTGCCACGTTTCAATCCAAACCTTCTGTAGGGCTTAATCAGATTCTAAGCAGCTTGAAGAATGCTGCCAACGATGAAAAGATTGAAGGCGTTTATTTGGACATGCAAAGTGTGCCGGCAGGAATGGCAACTATTGAGGAAATCAGAAATGCACTATTGGATTTTAAAGAAAGTGGCAAGTGGATTGTCAGCTACAGCGAAATCTATTCTCAAAAGGCTTACTATCTAGCTTCTGTTTCTGATGAGCTTTGGTTAAATCCACAAGGAATGGTTGAGTGGAAAGGATTGGGTGCTCAACTCATGTTCATGAAAGGCATGTTCGAAAAATTGGAAGTTGAACCACAGATCATCCGTTATGGCAAATTCAAAAGTGCCGTTGAGCCTTTAATGTTGGATAAGATGAGCGAGGCCAACCGCATGCAGACCATGACTTACATGTCTGACCTTTGGAACAAAATGCTGAGAGGAATTTCTGAAGGAAGAGGCAAATCGGTTGACGAATTGGATAAAATGGCGCAGAATGCAACGATCCAAAATGCAAAAAATGCGTTGGAAAATGGTTTGGTTGACGAGCTTCTTTTCAAAGATGAGGTTATGGCTAAGCTAAGATCACGACTTTCTATTGAAGATGAAGATGACAAAATCAACTTCATTGGATTAGCAAAGTACAAGGATGCGCCAAAAGCTAAATCTGACGAAGACAAGACAGGTAAGAAAGATAAGATTGCCATCATTTATGCTGTTGGAAGTATTGAAGGTGGAGAAGGCGATGATGAAACCATTGGGTCTGAAAAAATCTCTGCCGAAATCAGAAAAGCTAGAAAAGACGATAAGATCAAAGCGATCGTTTTACGCGTGAACAGCCCAGGCGGAAGCGCATTAGCCTCAGACGTTATCTGGAGAGAAGTTGTGTTGGCCAAGGCAGTTAAACCAGTGGTCGTCTCTATGGGAGACGTTGCAGCTTCTGGTGGATACTACATTGCCTGCGCTGCTGATACCATTTTAGCACAGCCAAATACAATTACAGGTTCAATTGGTGTTTTTGGCGTACTTATGAACGCACAAAAACTGATGAATAACAAACTCGGAATCATGATTGACACGGTTAAAACCAACCGATTCGCAGATCTTGGAACACCATTCCGAGCGCTCACAGAAGCTGAAAGAGGGATTATTCAAAATGGCGTGAACGAAATCTATTTTGACTTCATTACGAAAGTGGGACAAGGACGTGGAATGACAGCTGATCAGATTGATTCAATCGGTCAAGGGCGCGTTTGGAGTGGAGAAGATGCTTTGGAAATCGGACTTGTTGATCTTCTTGGAGGAATTGATGACGCAGTAGAAATTGCTGCTGGAATGGCAAAAGTTGATAACTACAGAGTGGTCGAATATCCTGCTCAGAAAGATCCGTTTCAACAGATGGTAGAAGAGATCACAGGACAGGGAGAAGAAGTTTTCTTAAAAAACCGACTGGGACAGTATTACGAATACGTAAAAGATGTAGAGGAATTGATGCAAATGGAAGGAGTTCAGGCTCGACTTCCATATCAGATCTACATCGACTGATATTCTAGAATTAAGTAATTGAAAAAGGCCCGAACTGTTTCAGTTCGGGCCTTTCTTTTATTGTTTAATAATGGAGAATCGCTCGGTTAATCTGCTTCTTCCATCCGAAACTCTAGCCATATATATCCCAGTATTCAACCCTGAAACGGTTATTCTGGAACCAACCAAATTCTGCGTCAAGACCAATCGGCCACGCATATCAAGAATCTCAATCATCCAAGTAGAAGCGATACCCATTTTTAGAGTCACATCTTCTGATGATGGATTCGGATATATATCCAGCGAAACAGAATTGTCTTCTTCTGCAATTCCAACCGTAGCACAATCATCTCCGGTAACCGCAGCAGCAGCATTTACTCTTCCAGCACCGATCAAACCTGCATACGGTAGGTTTTGAGTAAGATTGTCTATGTCGTCTGAAGTGGATTTGATCCGCTCAATAACTTCCAATGCAGTGAGGCATGGAAACTTAGTGCGGACCAACCCGGCAACACCTGAAACTATTGGTGCAGCCATCGAAGTTCCTCCTTGAGGTGGAGAATACAGAAAGGTGCCGTTGAATGTTGCTGTTGTATAAATATTGATTCCTGGAGCACTCACATCAACAGAATCATTCCTTGTAAAAGGAGTATTCGTTCCATTATTGAAAAGATCATTGGCATCAACTCCTGTCACGCTCAAAACATAATTATATGAAGCTGGATAATACATGGCCGTAGCATTCGCATTCCCTGCCGAGGCAACCAAAACAACATTATTATTGACTGCTGCCCATGTCACAACATCTTGGGCAACCTGACTGAATGTAGTGTTGCCCCAAGAACAATTAACAACTGAACAGCCGTGCTCCACGCAATACTGAATGCCTTCGTAACCTTTCGTTATTGTTTGTGAATTGTTTCCAACCTTCACAGGAAGAAACTTGCACTTGAACCCTATTCCAGCGTATCCAATTCCGTTGTCTGCAGTTGCTGATGCAATAGCTGAAACTGCATCTCCATGTATTTCGTTGTTGATGAACAGACTATTGTCATTATCAACCATGTCCCAACCTGCAAAATTGTCAACGTAGGTATCATTATCATCATCACCATTTCCTATTGGGTCATCATAATTGTATTTGATATTGCCCGAAAGGTCTTCGTGATTTACGTTTATCGCGGTTTCTGTGATGCCGATCACCACGTTTGTATCCCCTAACGTAATATCCCATGCTTCGTATGCCATTATGTTGGCATAATGATATGGCATTACGCTATTTAGGTTCGCATCATTAGGAGTGTACATGTCAAAACTCACAAATTGTGGTTCTGCGTATTCAATCCACGGTGAATTTTCCAGTTTTCTTACAGCCGAAAACACGTCTGAATTATCGTTGATCTTTGCTTCATAGATCAAGGAAATGTCTGCTAACTTCTGGCCACGATCGTTGAATTCGGTTGCAGGCGGTTGGGTTCGAGGGAATTTCTTCTCAAGGCTTTCCAAACCGAACGCATCAAATTCTTTCAATAATTCTGGAATGGCAACTGCACTTTCCGAACAGGCACTTCGATATTCAGGTTTAACCTTGAAATTGATAACTCCTTTCAAGTACTTATCACCCGTCTGACTCACGAGCAGACTATTATCAGTGCGCTGTGCAATCCCAAAAATCGGAAGAATGAGAAGGGAGAATAAGAAAATACGAGTCATGGCTATGATATCTGAGTTGAAGTTACTCAATGCTGAGATGTGCTGGTCGTATAAGCAGGAATTTCATCCAGAAAGTTGAATGTGCTGTCATCTGAGACTCGACAACAATAATGACTGATTCCATTACTTATAAGCAGAATTGTGGCATTGATATGCCGATTGTAACGGCCTAATTGGAAGAACGTTTCGTTATTCAGTGGTTCTTTTGGGGCTTTACATTCAATTAAGATTGTTGCTTTTCCCTGCGGGTTACAAATGATCAGATCTGCCCGTTTGGTACGCGCGCCACCCTTTACCTGTCTTTCAATTTTCATGAGCGAAAGAGGGTAAGAAAGGTCCTTGTTTAAGAACGAAATAAGGTTTTGACGAACCCATTCTTCTGGTGTTAGAACAAGGAATTTTTTCCTCACTTGACAAAATATATGTTCTTTGCCTTCTTCCGTTTTTAGCCTTTGCGGATGATCAGGAAGATTGAGTGACGGTAGCATGGAGCGAAGATAATCAACCACAATTTGATCCGATGTTGATTGCGGTGTTATTAACACTACCTTGCAGCTTCATATAACTATATAAAATGAGTAAGGGTACAGTAAAATTTTTCAATGAATCAAAAGGATTTGGATTCATAACTCCTGACGAAGGTGGTAAAGATGTTTTTGTTCATGCAAATGGATTGAAAGATGAAATCCGCGAAGGAGACAAAGTAAGCTACGATGTAGAAGAAAGTCCTAAAGGATTAAACGCTTTGAATGTGAAAGTGGTTTAATTATCATCACATATCTAAACGAAATCCCGTTTCGCATGCGAAAC